>JBDSAP010000391.1:0-26372 GCA_039922055.1 Ferruginibacter sp. | reverse complement strand
CCCCTTACCTTTGCACTCCAAATTAAAAAACGAAAGTTTAAAGTTCTTTAAATATGTCACAGAGAATCAGAATCAAATTACAGTCTTACGACCATAACCTGGTTGATAAGTCGGCTGAGAAAATTGTAAAAACGGTACGTAGCACCGGTGCTGTTGTAACAGGTCCAATTCCTTTACCAACGCACAAGAAAATTTTTACTGTATTGCGTTCTCCTCACGTTAACAAAAAAGCACGTGAGCAGTTTCAACTCTGTACACATAAACGTTTGTTAGACATATACACCAGCAGCAGCCGTACGGTTGATGCGCTAAGTAAATTAGACCTGCCAAGTGGTGTAGATGTTGAGATAAAGGCCTGATGAACCTCTCCGCTCCGTCGGAAAAGGCAAAAGGTTAGTTCTTATAATTAAATATTGAACATCCATCTGTTTAAATTAAACAGCGCTGGATATAAACATAAATACATGAAAAGTATTATTGGAATGAAGATTGGCATGACCAGTGTCTTTGATGCAACAGGCAAGCAAACGGCTGTTACGATCATTGAAGCGGGTCCATGCATAGTTACCCAAAAGAAAACCGTAGATACAGACGGATACAATGCACTCCAGATTGCATTTGGCGATAAAAAGGAAAAGCACTCCATCAAAGCTGAAGTAAACCACTTCGCCAAAGCACAGACTTCCCCTAAAAAAGTAGTAAAAGAAATACGCGATAGCGAATTAACACAAGCAGTTGGTGAAACTATTACTGTTGACATTTTTGCCGAAGGCGATAGTGTTGAAGTAGTTGGTACTACCAAAGGAAAAGGTTTCCAGGGTGTTGTAAAGCGTCATGGCTTCCATGGTGTGGGTGGCCAATCTCATGGCCAGCATGATCGTTCAAGAGCGCCAGGTTCTATTGGTAACTCATCTGATGCTTCAAGGGTATTTAAAGGAATGAGAATGGGCGGCAGAATGGGACAGGACAGGGTGAAGATGAAAGGATTAAAAGTGGTAAAGATCTTTTCTGAAAAGAATTACATATTGATCAGCGGATCTGTACCAGGTCATAACGGCTCAATCGTTTTAATCCAAAAGTAAAAAACGAATTAGCTGATTAGCTAATAAGCTAATGTGCTAATGGAAAAATTGAAAAAGATTTTTTAAAAAATAAAGTGGATTAATTAGCAAATAGCAAATTAGCACATTAGCAAATTAAAAAACATGCAAGTAGATATTTTAAATATAGAAGGCGCAAAAACAGGCAGAAGCATTGAATTGCCTGATGAAATATTCGGCGCCGAGCCAAATAATCATGTCATTTATCTTGCTGTAAAGCAATACTTAGCCACACAGCGCCAGGGTACGCATAAGGTAAAGACGAGAGCTGAAGCAAACGGCTCGTCTAAAAAGTTAGTAAAGCAGAAAGGTACCGGTGGTGCTCGTAAAGGTAATTTGCGTAGCCCGATATATAAAGGTGGTGGTTCCATCTTTGGACCAAAACCCCATCTGTACGATTTTAAATTGAACAGGAAAGTGAAGGACCTGGCTAAGATCAGCGCTTTGAGCCATAAGGCAAAAGAGAATGCGATTGTTGTTATCGAAGATGTTACAATGGAAGCTCCAAAATCAAAGCAGTTTGCTGGCATTTTAAAAAGCCTGCAATTAAGCGATAAGAAAACATTGTTCATTTTGCCAGAGGATAACGAAAACGTTTATCTAAGCTTAAGGAATATTGCAGGTGTACAAGGCACGTTGTTAAGCGATGTAAATACTTATGACATTGTAAATGCAAGTGTTTTAGTATTTACTGAAAGTGTAGCAAAGATATTTACAGAGGAAGAAGAAGCGGTAGAGGCGTAAACAAATGTGAAAATTGGAAAATGGCTCAATAACCTCAATTTTCAAATTTTCGAATTTTCAAATTTTCAAATTAATTGACATGAAACTGTCTGAAGTTTTAATAAAGCCGATCTTATCTGAAAAGATAAACAAGCAAACTGAGAAAATGAATCGCTATGCTTTTGTAGTGAGCAGGAAAGCTAATAAGCTGGAAATTAAAAAGGCTGTAGAAGAATTTTATGGTGTACAGGTTAGCAATGTTAACACAACAGTAATGCCTGGTAAAGCAAAGTCACGTAATACAAAAGCAGGTGTGGTGAGTGGCCGTAAGCCAGCAAAGAAAAAAGCTTTTGTAACAGTAGCCGAAGGTGAAACAATTGATCTATACGGAACAGTATAGAACAGCCCCTCCGCCCCTGAAGGGGAACTGGGAGTGTTCAAATAGTAGAGTGTTCTGAATACAAAGCAGAGATCAACAAAATAAAAACTCCGAAGATCCCTTTAGGGATTTAGGGCACAAGGATGGTAAAATTCTGCTACCGCAAAACGCAGAGATTAATAAAACATAAACTGCCTTTTACCCCTTTAGGGGGATAGGGGCGGACAAACAGTTTAAAATGGCACTTAGAAAATACAAACCGACCACAGCAGGTACTCGTTGGAGAATTGGTAATGCTTATGCAGAGATCACTACGAACGAGCCTGAAAAATCCTTGCTTGAACCGCAAAAGAATACTGCTGGTCGTAACTCACAGGGAAGAAGATCTATGCGCTACATGGGTGGTGGCAATAAGACCATGTATCGTGTGATAGATTTTAAAAGGGATAAAAAAGATATACCTGCTACCGTAAAAAGTATCGAGTATGATCCTAACCGTACAGCTTTTATTGCCTTATTAAATTATGCTGATGGTGAAAAACGTTACATCATTGCACCAAATGGGTTACAGGTTGGCGCAACTGTAATAAGCGGCGATAATGTGGTGCCTGAATTAGGAAATGCTTTACAACTGAAATTTATGCCATTGGGTACGATGGTTCATAATATTGAAATGCAGCCAGGGCAGGGTGGTAAGCTGGTTCGTAGTGCAGGTGGCAGCGCCCAGTTAGCAAACAAGGAAGAAAGATATGGTATTATAAAAATGCCAAGTGGCGAGTTAAGAAAAGTATTGATCAATTGCTACGCAACTGTAGGTGTGGTAAGTAACAGCGATCATAACCTGGAAAGCGCTGGTAAAGCAGGAAGAAACAGGTGGAAAGGCGTAAGACCAAGAACAAGAGCTGTAGCCATGAACCCGGTGGATCATCCGATGGGTGGTGGTGAAGGAAGGGCTTCAGGTGGTCACCCACGTAGCCGTACTGGTAAGTATGCGAAAGGACAGGTTACCCGTACAAGAGGAAAGGGATCAGACAAAATGATCATCCAAAGAAGAAACGGAAAAAAGATCAGCAATAAATAAGTAATCAATCATTGTTAAAATATCCTGGTGATGAATCGGGAAAATCAACAGAAAAAATAATAATATGGCTCGTTCGGTAAAAAAAGGTCCTTATGTAGATGCTAACCTGGAAGATAAAGTGTTAGCGATCAATGAAGGAAAAAATAAGAAAGGTGTTATTAAAACATGGAGTCGCCGGTCAACGATCACTCCGGATTTTGTAGGACATACTTTAGCGGTTCACAATGGTAATAAATTTATCCCTGTGTATGTTACAGAGTTTATGGTAGGTCATAAATTGGGAGAATTTGCACCAACAAGAAACTTCAGGGGTCACTCAAGTAAAAAGATATCTTAAAAAAGATCCTGGATTCTAGATCCTGGATCAAGTATCCAGTATCAAGCATCAAGTATCAAGAAATAAAATAAAATGGAAGCAGTAGCTAAACTCAACAATTATCCAACATCACCACGTAAAATGCGTTTACTGGTTGATCTGATACGTGGAATGGAAGTGGAAAAAGCTTTAGGTGTTTTGCAATTTAATACCAAGCATCCTGCTGTCCCTTTATACAAGCTGTTAAAGAGTGCGATCAATAACTGGGAGCAAAAGAATGAGGGTGTAAAAGTAGAAGACGCTAAGCTTGTAGTTAAAACTATAATGGTAGATGGCGGAAGAGTGATCAAGCGTATGCGACCGGCTCCACAAGGCCGTGGTTATAGAGTGCGCAAGCGCAGTAACCATGTTACATTAACAGTAGATAGCAAAAACTAAATTTTAAAGTTAACGATGCGAAGTAGCGCATCAGCAAATTAAAAATATGGGTCAGAAAACAAATCCAATTGGTATCAGGTTAGGAATCATCCGTGGATGGGACAGTAACTGGTTTGCACACAAAAAAGATTTCGGTAACAAGTTAATTGAAGATCATAAGATCCGCACTTACCTGAATGCCCGTATCAACAAAGGTGGTATATCCAAGATTGTTATTGAGCGTACACTCAACAAACTGATCGTTACTATTCATACTTCTAAGCCAGGCATCATCATTGGTAAAGGTGGTGGGGAGGTTGACAGAATCAAAGAAGAGTTGAAGAAACTGACCGGCAAGGATGATGTACAAATCAACATACTTGAAATTCGTCGTCCCGAGTTGGATGCACAGATTGTAGCTGATACAATTGCCCGCCAGTTAGAAGGACGTATCAACTTTAAGCGTGCGGTTAAAATGTCGATCGCTTCAGCTTTAAGAATGGGTGCTGAAGGAATTAAAGTGAGAGTAGGAGGCCGTTTAGGTGGTGCGGAAATAGCACGTAGCGAAGAAATTAAACAAGGAAGAACACCATTGCATACTTTACGTATGGATATCGATTATGCGAATGTATTTGCACAAACGGTTTATGGTAAAATAGGTATTAAAGTATGGATTTGTAAAGGTGAGGTTTTGGCAAAGAGAGATCTGAATCCAAACATCTTAGCAGGTGGCGGTAAAGAAGGCCCGGACAGAGGAGGATTTGATGACAGACGTGGTGGTGGAGATAGAAGAGATGACAGACGCGGCGGTGGCGGCGGAGATAGAAGAGGTGGTGGTGGTCACGGCGGCGGCCAGGGTGGCGGTAATCGTGGTGGCGGACAGCAGGGCGGAAGAAGATAGAAATTAGCAAATGTGAAAATGGCGTAATGGCTCATTGAGCAATTGCCAAATTGAGAAATT
Source organism: Ferruginibacter sp. (assembly GCA_039922055.1). Classification (GTDB taxonomy): domain Bacteria; phylum Bacteroidota; class Bacteroidia; order Chitinophagales; family Chitinophagaceae; genus Ferruginibacter. Next base: position 21,395 of record JBDSAP010000391.1, on the reverse strand, counting down.
TTCAAATTATTAAAGATGTTACAACCGAAAAGAGCAAAACATAGAAAGGCGCAGAAAGGCCGTATCAGGGAGACCGCAAAAAGAGGTACAACTATTTCTTTTGGTACGTTTGGTTTAAAAGCCCTGGAGCCAATTTGGTTAACCAACAGGCAGATTGAAAGTGCCCGCCAGGCTATGACTCGTCACATGAAGAGAGAAGGAAATGTATGGATACGTATTTTCCCTGATAAACCAATTACTAAGAAGCCGGCAGAAGTGAGGATGGGTAAGGGTAAAGGTAATCCTGAATATTGGGCAGCAGTAGTAGAGCCAGGTCGTATCTTGTTTGAAGCAGATGGCGTTCCGTTGCAGGTAGCAAAAGAAGCCTTTGAATTGGCTGCTCAAAAACTACCAATAGCAGTAAAATTCGTAGTACGCAGGGATTATCAAGCATAAAATAATTAGCAAATCTGAAAATTGGAAAATGTGCAAATGGTAGGTGTTTAATCAATTTTCAAATTTTCGAATTTTCAAATTTTCAAATCAGATTACAATGTCAAAGAAAGCAGATTTTTCAACGAGCATAAAGTCTTTAGGTGTTGATGACCTTAAAGCAAAGATCACCGAAGACGAACTACGGCTGAAAAAAGTATCTTTTGCTCACAGCATTACTCCATTGGAGAACCCGGTAAGCATGCGCTTACTCCGCAGGGATATAGCACGTTTGAAAACAGCATTAAGAAGTAAAGAACTCGGTTTATAATTAAGCCATAAATTTTGCAATAATGAGCGAAGTAACAACAACAGTTGAAAGAAACTTACGGAAAACCAAAGCAGGTGTAGTATCCAGCAATAAAATGGATAAGTCCATCATCGTATTGGTAGAAAGAAATGTAAAGCATCCGCTTTATGGTAAGTTCGTAAAAAAATCTACCAAATTCCATGCACATGATGAAAAGAATGAGTGCAGCATTGGGGATACAGTCAGGATCATGGAAACACGTCCGATGAGTAAGACCAAGCGTTGGAGACTGGTTGAGATAATTGAGAAAGTAAAATAAGATTTCTACTATGTTGGTTTTGCGCCAGCAGCAGCCGGGAAGATTGATATAATAAATACTGTTTGAATATCGCAAACAGCAAAAGCTAAAAGCTAAAAAAAATGATTCAGCAAGAAAGCAGATTGAACGTAGCAGATAACAGTGGTGCCAAAGAGGTATTGTGTATCCGTGTGTTGGGTAACTCTGGACAGGACTATGCTAAGATCGGTGATAAAATAGTGGTGACTGTTAAAGATGCAACGCCAAACGGTGGTATTAAAAAAGGAACTGTAAGTAAAGCGGTTATCGTAAGAACTGTAAATAAATTACGTCGTAAAGATGGATCATACATCCGCTTTGATGACAATGCGGTTGTATTGCTGAACAATTCAGACGAGCCAAGAGGCACTCGTATTTTCGGGCCAGTGGCCAGGGAATTAAGGGACAAGGGATATATGAAGATCATCTCTCTTGCTCCTGAAGTGTTGTAGTAATAAATTATAAAATTGGAAAATAGCTCAATGTGAAAATGATGATCACACTGGCTTAAAAATTTTCAAATTTTCAGATTGAGTAATTTTCAAATTAAATAGAAATGAGTACAAGATTCAAACCCAAATTCAACATTAAAAAAGGCGATAACGTTGTTGTTATCACCGGTGAAGATAAGGACCTCAAAAAGCCACGTAAGGTAAAGGAAGTGATTTTGGAAAAAGGTCGTGTATTGGTTGAAGGTGTAAACATCGTTACCAAACACACTAAGCCAACTTCTCAAAATACCAAAGGTGGTATCATTAAAGTAGAGGCTCCTATCGCCATATCTAATGTAATGCTTTGGGATGCTAAAGCCGGTGCACCATCCAAAATTAAAAGAACCAGGGAAAACGGTAAATTAATTAGAATATCTAAAAAATCAGGGGAGGCTATAAAATAATGAGCACAGCAACTTACACTCCAAGGTTAGCAGATAAGTACACTAAAGAAGTTGTACCTGCTTTAATGAAAAAATTTGGTTATAAAACCGTAATGCAGGCGCCTAAGCTTACCAAGATTTGTTTGAATCGTGGTGTGAACGGTGCTGTTGCAGACAAGAAGCTGGTTGATATTGCAGTTGAAGAACTGTCGACGATCACTGGTCAGAAAGCGGTTCCTACCATGAGTAAGAAAGATATCTCCAACTTTAAGTTGAGAAAGAATATGCCGATTGGTGCAAGGGTTACGCTACGTGGTGTAAAGATGTTTGAATTTCTCGACAGGTTTGTTTCTGTATCACTGCCACGTGTACGTGATTTCAAAGGCATCAACGATAAATCTTTTGATGGCCGTGGAAATTACACATTAGGTATCACTGAGCAAATCATCTTCCCTGAGATAGATATTGATAAGGTAAATAAAATTACCGGTATGGATATCACTTTTGTAACAACTGCGGGTACCAACGAAGAAGCATTTGAGTTGTTGAAAGAATTAGGAATGCCTTTTAAAAATGTTAAAAAGTAAATACAAATAGAACATGGCAAAAAAATCAATCGAAGCCAGGCAAAGGAAGCGTGTAGTAATGAACGCTAAATACGCTGACAGAAGAGCCGCTTTGAAAGCAGCCGGCGATTACAAAGCTTTGGATCTTTTACCAAAGAATGCATCACCGGTACGTTTGAAAAACCGTTGTCAGTTAACTGGACGTCCAAGGGGTTACATGAGACATTTTGGTTTATCAAGAAATATGTTCCGTGATATGGCATCCCAGGGTAAAATTCCGGGTGTAACGAAAGCAAGCTGGTAGTGGAGCAGATGCTCGATACGAGATATTAGATACTGGATACTTGATACTGGAAAGCGGATAGTGAATATAGAAACCGGTCAGTGTCAAGAATCAAGGATCCAGTATCAAGAAACCAGCATCCAGATAAGGATATCGCATTGAAATAATTTATTTAATCAACTAATTGAAATAACAATGGTAACTGATCCGATAGCAGATTTTCTTACAAGGATACGTAATGCACAAATGGCAAATCATCGTATCGTAGAGATCCCTGCATCTAATTTGAAAAAACGTATTACCGAGATATTGTATGATAAGGGTTACATTTTAAAATACAAGTTTGAAGATAATAGCAAACAAGGTGTAATTAAGATAGCCTTGAAATATGATTCATCTACTAAGTTGCCGGTTATACAAAGCCTCGAAAGAGTATCACGTCCGGGTTTGCGTACTTACGCTAAGCCAGACGAGTTTAAAAGAGTGAAGAATGGTTTGGGTATTGCCATCGTTTCTACTTCAAAGGGAGTAATGACAGATAAAGAAGCAAAAGCTCAGAATGTAGGTGGTGAAGTGTTGTGTAATATCTATTAGCCCCTAACCCCTAAAGGGGGACAAGAAGCAAAAAAATACATGATCTGACAATTAAGCCTAAGTCGTGGCTGAACACGGATCGAATACAATAAATAAAAAATAAAAAACCGACTATGTCAAGAATAGGAAAAAAACCAGTTGAATACCCGGCAGGAGTTACTGTTACAATTGGTGCAGATAACGTGGTTACAGTAAAAGGTCCGAAAGGAGAGTTGAAGCAAGCTGTTGATCGTGATATTAAACTGGAAGTTAAAGATGGCAAGCTTGAACTGCTTCGCCCAACTGACCAGATCCGTCATAAAGCAATGCACGGTTTATATCGTTCATTGGTAAGTAACATGGTAAAAGGTGTTACTGAAGGATACACAAAAAAATTAGAACTGGTTGGGGTAGGTTTTAAAGCAGCTAACCAGGGAAATATTTTAGACCTTGCCCTTGGATATTCTCACAATATCATTTTTGAGATACCGAAAGAATTGACCATCGCTACATCACAGGAAAAAGGACAAAACCCAATCATTACTTTGGGTAGTGTTGACAAGCAATTGCTTGGCCAGGTATGTGCAAAGATCCGTGGATTACGTAAGCCTGAACCATATAAAGGAAAGGGTGTTAAATTCCAGGGTGAAGTATTGCGGAGAAAAGCAGGTAAGTCAGCAGGTAAGTAATGATGTGAAAATGGGAAAATTGCTCAATGTGAAAATGAGGTGCAATTTTCAAATTTTCAAATTGATAAATTTTCAAATTAGTTTTATATGAATAACAAGTCAAGTGCAAGGCAAAAGATCAGGTATCGCATCCGTAAAAAGATTGGTGGTGTTGCAGCTAAACCAAGATTAAGTGTGTTTAGAAGTAATGCGGAAATTTACGCACAGTTGATCGATGACGACAATGGGGTTACCATTGCATCAGCATCTTCTAAAGAAAAGGATATCCTTGCTCAGAAAGTAAACAAAACAGAAAAGAGCAAACTGGTTGGAAATGCAATAGCAAGAAAAGCATCAGAACTTGGTGTAACAACCGTAGTGTTTGATCGTGGCGGATATATTTATCATGGCCGTGTTAAGGCGGTAGCGGAAGGTGCAAGAGAAGGCGGATTGCAGTTTTAATTTTAAATTTTCTAATAAGAACTATACATGTTAAAAGCAAACGATAACAGAGTAAAGGCAGGCGAACTCGAGTTGAAAGAGAAAGTTGTTTCTATCAATCGTGTGGTTAAAACCACAAAGGGTGGCCGTGCATTTAGTTTTTCTGCCCTGGTGGTAGTAGGTAATGGAAATGGTGTGGTAGGACAAGGTCTTGGTAAAGCTAAAGAAGTACAGGAGGCTATTACAAAAGGTATTGAAGATGCAAAAAAGAATTTGATAAAAGTTCCCATTATGCACGGTACTATACCGCACGATCAGCTTTCAAAGGAAGGCGCTGCAAAGGTTTTGATCAAGCCCGCTGCACATGGTACTGGTGTAATTGCCGGAGGAAGTATGCGTGCTGTACTGGAAGCAGCAGGTATTACCGATGTGCTTGCTAAAAGCCTTGGTTCTGCAAATCCTCACAATGTGGTGAAAGCAACCGTAAAAGCATTAGCTACTTTGCGTGAGCCAATCGCTGTTGCCAAAATCAGGAACATTTCTTTAAAGAGAGTATTCAACGGATAGGCCCCTGCCCCTAAAGGGGTAAATGAAAGGGCACTCTATAATTAAAAACAAAATTCCCCTTTAGGGGTCAGGGGCATGAAAAAGATAAAAGTAACACAAGTAAAGAGCGTAATAGACAGACCAGAGCGTCAAAAAAGAACAATGACGGCTCTAGGTTTGAATAAGTTAAACGCCTCTAAAGAAGTAGAAGCAACTGCTGCAATATTAGGAATGGTTCGCAAGGTGAGTCATCTTATTAAAGTGGAAGAACTTGCTTAATTAGCAAATTGCTCAATTGCTCAATGACTCAATCGTCGAATTTTCAAATTGAGCCATTTTCAAATTTTCAAATTAACAAGCGAGGGGTGATACCCCGTAAGTACAAAATCAGATAACATGAAATTACATGAATTAAGACCTGCAAAAGGCGCAGTACATAAAGAAAAACGTATCGGTCGTGGTGAGGCAAGTGGTAAAGGTGGCACTTCTACAAAAGGTAACAAAGGTGGTCAAAGCCGTGCAGGTTATAAAAGTAAAATGGGTTTTGAAGGTGGTCAGATGCCAATTCAGCGTCGTATTCCAAAACGCGGTTTCAAGAACATCAACCGTGTTGAATATAAAGTGATCAACCTCGGCCAGATCGATCATTATGCAGAGAAGTATGGCATCACGGAATTCACACCGGAGAACTTATATATCAACGGCCTTATCAGCCAGAATGATAATATAAAGATCCTGGGTGTAGGCGAATTGAAAGGTAAGTTCACTTTCAGGGTAAATGCAATAAGTGCAACTGCAAAAGCTGCTATTGAAACAGCCGGTGGTTCAGTTGAGATAGTAAAATAAATTTCCGATATTTACAGACGCATTCCTGCTTGCCGAAAAGGGCAGGTATGAAAAGCGTCTTTTTAGTTTTTTAGAAAAACATTAAATCTATTCAAGTCTGTGAAGAAGTTCATTCAAACACTCAAAAATATCTGGAGCATCGAAGAACTGCGGAATAAAATTTTATTCACGCTCCTGTTGATTTTTATTTATCGGGTAGGTTCTTTTATAGTTCTTCCGGGTATCGATCCTAATAAATTAGATGCACTTACCAAAAGTACTCAAACTGGTATGTTAGGCTTGCTGGATGCTTTTGTTGGAGGCGCTTTTTCAAAGGCATCAATTTTTGCGTTAGGTATTATGCCTTATATTTCTGCTTCTATTTTTATGCAATTGATGACCATCCTGGTACCTCAGATGCAGAAGGTTCAGAAGGAAGGCGAAAGCGGCAGAAAGAAAATAAACCAATGGACACGTTATCTTACTGTGATTGTTACTGCGTTCCAGGCAGCAGCTTATATTGGCTACCTGAAAAGCCCATCAATAGCAGCAGCAATTATTCCTTCCTTTAGTTCTTATTTTGTAGTATCCACGGTGATACTGTTAACAGTAGGTACTTTATTTGTGATGTGGTTGGGAGAAAAAATTACTGATAAAGGACTTGGTAACGGAACCTCTATCATCATTATGATGGGTATCCTTGCAAGGTTGCCACAATCATTGATGGAAGAATGGTCATCCAGGGCAACAAGAGGCGGAGGTGGTATATTGATATTCCTTATAGAAATTGCTTTTTTAGTAGCTATAATAATGGGATTGGTAATGTTGATCCAGGGTACCAGGAGAGTACCGGTAAATTATGCCAAGCAAATTGTTGGTAACCGGCAATTTGGAGGCGCAAGAAACTTTTTACCACTAAAAGTAAATGCCTCTGGTGTAATGCCGATCATTTTTGCACAGGCAATTTTATTCTTGCCTACTATCTTTTCCGGGTTTACCGGTGCAGGATGGGCCAGGCATTTTACAGATCATACCAGCTTGATTTATATGATCGTGTATTCAGTTTGTGTTATCGGGTTTACATTCCTTTACACTGCATTGATCTTTAACCCAAAACAAATGGCTGAGGACCTGAAACGGAATAATGGGTTTATACCGGGTGTAAAACCAGGGCAGCCAACCGCGGATTATATCGGTACCATCATGGATAGGATTACTTTGCCCGGTGCGGTACTCCTTGCATTTGTAGGTATTTTACCAGGCATTTTTCAGCTTGTATTCACAACACAGCAGGGCTTTGCAAGCTTCTATGGAGGTACTTCCTTATTGATTATGGTAGGGGTAATTCTTGATACGCTGCAGCAAATAGAAACACAATTACTGATGCGCCAATATGATGGATTGATGAGCACAGGCCGCATTCAAGGCAGGCAAACAGTTGCTTCAGGATTGTAAGCAGAGCTGTAAAAACCTTCGCTAAAACGACAGGGATATTTAGACAAGATATTTGAAAACCCTGGCGTAACCACGTCGGGGTTTATTTTTTAAATCAACATTTTATGATTCATTATAAATCGAAAGCCGAAATAGAGTTGATAAGGGAAAGCAGCTTGCTCGTAAGTAAAACGCTTGCCGAGGTAGCTAAGATAATAAGGCCCGGGATATCGACACTGGAAGTAGATAGGATCGCGGAAGAGTTTATCCGGGATCACGGTGCCTCTCCTTCTTTTAAAGGCTTTCATGATTTCCCCTTTGCCTGCTGCATCTCAGTAAATGACGCCGTAGTGCATGGGTTCCCAACTAACGAGCCTTTGAAAGAAGGCGACATTGTAACTGTAGATGTCGGTGTTTACAAAAATAAATTTCATGGCGATAGCGCATATACTTTTGCGGTAGGAGAAATATCTGAGGATGTAAAGCAATTATTAAGTATAACGAAGGCATCGCTATACCTGGGGATAGAAAAAGCAATGCATGGCAACAGGACAGGGGATATTGGTTACGCGGTGCAGAATTTTACTGAAAGAGAGCACGGCTATGGTGTGGTAAGAGAATTAGTAGGACATGGCCTTGGCAGCAGTTTGCATGAGGAGCCGCAGGTACCTAATTATGGGAAAAGAGGAACAGGTGCAAAATTGAAGGAGGGTATGGTGATAGCGATTGAGCCGATGATCAACCTGGGTACAAAGAATGTATACCATGATAAAGATGGCTGGACTATCAGGACCGAAGATGGCAAGCCTGCCGCACACTTTGAGCACACGCTCGCTATTCAACGTGGGAAGGCAGATGTGTTATCAACTTTCAAAGAAATAGAAATCGCTGAAAAAGCTAATATCAATTTGTCGTCTAATCATTTGCAAGCAGTATAAAAAATGTGTTGAATGTTTAATGTTGAATTGTGAATGAATTTCCGTTAGTTTAGACAGGATTTTTTTCTCTAAACAATAGTGTTTTATCCGATAGCTGTCGGATGTATTATCCTTACAGTTTGTCCGGCGTAGCGGATCGCCCTTTTGTTATTTTTTGAAGCTTTGGGGCATAATAAAATTATAACCTAAGTAAATAATGTTTTTGTCTTTATAATCGCCTTTCGAAATAATATAGTGATGCTTTTTGTCTTTGCCAAGAAATCTACCTATATGTGCAATAGACTTAAGTATTTTGACCACTCACCTTTCACCATTCACTTCTTACACACTTCACATTCATCAGTATGAAAAAGAAACGCCTTATAGTTATAGGTGGCGGCGCAGCAGGTTTTTTTTGTGCAGTAAATGCGGCGGCAATGAACCCTGCATTGGAAGTGATCATTATCGAAAAAACCGGTAAGTTATTGAGTAAAGTAAAGGTGAGCGGTGGTGGCCGGTGCAATGTTACACATAGTTGCTTCAGTATAGCTGAAATGATCAGGAAATATCCACGCGGCGGCAGCTTTTTAAAAAAAGCTTTTCATCATTTTTTTACAACAGACACCATCAAATGGTTTCAGCAAAAAGGAGTAGAGCTAAAAACAGAAGCCGATGGAAGAATGTTTCCCATTTGCAATACCTCACAAACTATTATTGACTGTTTGATGAATGAGGTAAATAAATATGGAATTGGAATTTTAATGAACAAGGAAGTAAAGCAGTTGTCAATGGTGAATGGGCAATGGTCAATTACTTTCTCTACTGAATCAAAGATGGAAGCGGACTTTATTTGCATCGCAAGTGGAGGTTATTCAAAGCCATATCAATTCGAATGGCTGACCAGGCTTGGGCATACAGTAGCTGCACCTATACCATCCTTATTTACTTTTAATATGCCTGGTAATGAGATAAGAACCCTGATGGGCGTAGTGGTAGAAAATGTTCAAGTAAAAATAGCTAGCACCAAACTGGGAGATCAAGGACCGTTACTCATTACTCATTGGGGAATGAGTGGCCCCGCAATATTAAAGCTTTCCGCATGGGCCGCCCGGGAGTTAGCCGCACACAACTGGCAGTTTGAAATAATAGTAAACTGGCTGCCGGTTTACAACGAGCAAACGCTAAAAGATAAATTTCAACAAGTAAGGTTTGAAATAGCGACACAGAAAATAATCAACAGGAACCCATTTTCTCTGCCCCAAAGATTGTGGCAATACCTGTTGCAACAGTCAGGTGTAAACGAAGATTTGCGTTGGGCGGATCTGCCGGCGAAAGAACAAAACAAGCTGATCAAAAATATTTGTGCGCAGCAATTTATCGTTAACGGTAAAACAACTTTCAAGGAAGAGTTTGTTACAGCCGGAGGTGTTTCGCTGGAAGAGGTCGACCATAACACCATGCAAAGCAAGATCGCACCTGGTTTATTTTTTGCCGGAGAAGTATTGAATATAGATGGGGTAACAGGTGGGTTTAATTTCCAAAATGCATGGACCACCGGATGGATTGCTGCCAAGGCAATAGCGGGCCGGTCGATGGAAATTGGCTAATGGTTGATGGTTCATAGTTCATAGGAGAACCAGTTCGTGCTTGCTATGAACCATCAAACCATGACGATCACAACCATGAAACTATGAACTATGAGCCATGAACTATGAACTTCGCCGCTGCATCCAATCTTTCTCCTTAGTGCTTCCGGCCGCCATCAGGCCAGCAATAATTAATAGCAGTACCAGTTGCAAAACAAGTGCATACCCGGCGTTCTCTTTGAATACCATCAACCAATGAATTTTTACTCCGGCAAAAACCATTGTAGAAAGTATCAATCCCACACTACAGACCATTAAGCCAATTAGCAATACTATTGAAGCAGATAATTTAGCGGCCCTGTTGTTTGATTTTTTTATATCGCGGTACAAATAATAATAAGTTGTATAAAAGATCAGGTAGGGTATTATCAATATCGTGTATTCATAAAAACCGTTAATTCCCGGTACATGGCCGAGGGAGCTTGAGAATAACCGCAGAATAAATATCAGTAGCACAAGGCCAAGAATAGAAGCTACCACTGTTCCTGCAAGCAGCAACATTAATCGGGAATATTTTTGGAAGTTATCCATGATGGTGTGGCCAAGTCAGTGATAATCGGCCTCTATTTATTTTATATGAAGAAATATTTACACAAAGTACTTGTTGGTAAGGCATGTCTTTTATACTGCGCAAAGGATAAAATAGTGACCTGGTATTTTGCTCCTCATTGATAAAATGTATAAGAGTGCGATCCCGGTAAAAGACCGGGACTGGCTGCCAATGAAGCTTAATTGATCCCGATATATCTTCGATATATCGGGACTGCCGGGTTCAAAAAAATTGTCCCTTATTTTATCCCTTGTTACTATAGTAATAACAGTCCACAAAGATACCAAACCACCGCCCTTGATTTATCCGTTTTTCATAACGATAGAAAAAGTTGGTAAAAGAAACGTTGAGAAATGGTCAAAAAAAGATCCCACCGCATTTGCAGTGGGATCAGTCAATTTATGAAACGGAAATTACTCAGCAGCTTTTGCTTCGTCAGAAGCAGCAGCATCACTATCCATCTTCGCTTTTAGATTAGCAAGCACGCCTAAGTCGCCTAAAGTAGATTTCTCAACTTTATTTTGCAGTGTTTTAACTGCCTTTTTGGTTACCTCAGCATCTGCCTTCTTCTCTTTAAATTCAGCTTGCTTCACTTCTTCAATAGCCTGCTCCCAAACACGGGTATGGCTCAACACAATGCGTTTGTCGTTACGATCAAATTCAATCACAACAAATTGTGCAATTTCATCTGCGCCAACGGTCTTACCATCTTCCTTAGCTAAGTGACGGTTAGGAGCAAAGCCTTCTAATCCGTAAGGCAATTGTACTACTGCACCCTTATCATCTTTTTTGATAACAGTACCTTCATGTACGCTTCCTACAGGGAAAGTGCTTTCCAAAGAGTTCCATGGATCTTCTTCAATTTGCTTGTGTCCCAATTGAAGTTTACGTCCGTCTTTATCAATGTTCATGATGATCACGTCGATTGATTCCCCAACTTTAGTATACTCGTTCGGATTGTTGAAACGTTTTAACCAGCTCAGGTCGCTGATATGGATCATACCACCAATACCGGTAGCCAATTCAACAAAAACACCATAAGGAGTGATGTTTTTCACGACACCACGATGTTTGCTATGCTCAGGGAATTTAACTTCAATATCGCTCCATGGATCGTTGGCCATTTGCTTGATAGAAAGGCTCATCTTACGAGTATCCTTATCTAACGTTACAATTTTAGCTTCGTACTCATCATTGAGCTTAAAGAATTCCTTAGCATTGATAGGTGTATTTGCCCATGTAATTTCACTTACGTGAACAAGACCTTCAACACCAGGCATAATTTCCAGGAACGCACCGTAGTCTTCAATATTCACCACTTTGCCCTTTACTACTTCACCTTCTTTGATGTTTTCGCCTAGGGTATCCCATGGATGTGGTGTCAATTGTTTTAAACCAAGACTGATACGTTTTTTATCATCATCAAAATCCAATACAACCACATTCAGTTTCTGATCCATCTTCAACACTTCAGTTGGATGGTTGATACGTCCCCATGAAATATCTGTGATATATAACAAACCATCTAAGCCGCCAAGGTCAAGGAACGCGCCGAAATCAGTGATGTTCTTAATGGTACCTTCCAATACCTGTCCTTTTTCCAGCTTACCGATAATTTCAGCACGTTGTGCTTCAATATCGCTTTCAATAAGCGCTTTATGAGATACAACAGCATTCTTAATGGTTTCGTTGATCTTAACCACTTTAAATTCCATCGTTTTACCAACAAACTGATCGTAATCTGTAACAGGTTTAACATCGATCTGGCTACCTGGTAAGAATGTTTCCATACCAAATACATCCACGATAAGTCCACCCTTTGTTTTGCTGGTAACGATACCAGTAACGATTTCGCCTGTTTTGTGCAGCTCAACAATCTTTTCCCAAGCCCTGCTTGTGCGTGCCTGTTTGCGGCTAAGGTGAAGATTTCCATCACGGTCTTCTTTTTCAACTACCATCACCTCAATTATATCGCCTACTTTCAATCCACCAACTATATCCCTGAATTCGTTTAAGGATATAAGGCCATCACTTTTAAAACCGATGTTTACAACCGCATCCGTTTTGGTGATCGCTTCAATGGTCGCCTGGATCATTTCGCCATCGTTGATCTGTTTGAAGGTGTTGTCGTAAACAGCATCGTACTTGGCTTTTTCTTCCTTGTTGTAACTTGATACGTTACGTTTGTCAACGCTCCAGTCAAAATCATCGTGTGCAGTTACAATTCTTTCTTCAACTGGTGCAGCGGCTACCACCGGTTCAGTCGTTTCAACTGGTGCAATGGTTTCCACTGCATCAGGAGCTGGTGCAGCTTGTTCTGCTTCAGCTTCAACAGGCACATTTGGTGTCGCAGCAGTTTCAACTACTGGTGTAGCTGACCCTTCCTGTTCATCTGCGTTTAGTTGCTTAATAATATTAAATGACATAATAATTCCCCGGGTTTTTAAACGGGACGGCAAAGGTAACTTAAAATGGTTAACTAAAGGCATAAAAGGGCAGGTTTTCCTGGCTCTAAAAACATGTTTTTATTTAGAATATAAACGTGTTAGGACTTGCCAATTTATTGAGAATTGCTTTAGGTTGCAGCCATATAGAACTATTTGCAAATTTCAAAACAAAGCATAGTAACAAACAGCAACATCATACAATTTAATTTGAGCAAATTAAATTGTATGATGTAACAATCATTGAATAAATAAATTAACTTGCTACAACAAAAATGCAACGCAAAAGTCGCTGCTAAGACAAATAACCATCCTATAAGCCATCTATAAAAATGCGACCTGTGAAATATTGTTTTCACAGGTCGCATTTATTTTAAGATGTCGGGTAAAGAGAGTTGTAATAAAAGAAGTTGGAGAGGACTATTATAAAGCATTCAACAATAATCCATTGAAATTTACGAGAGAGGAAAGCCTCAGGTCGGCTGCGCCAAACCTCGGATGTTGGCTTTCAATCGCAGAAGGAACAACCACGCATTTCATTTTTGCAGCTTTTACGGCTATCATTCCATTAAATGAATCTTCAAAACAAATACACTCTATAGGCTTTGATTGCAGCGCATCACCACAATTGAGATAAACCTGTGGATGTGGCTTGCCATAAGCAAGTGTCTCCGCCGATTCAATGACCTCTAAATAATCACGGATGCCTAATTTATCGACTACCACATCAATAATACGAATGGCAGATGAAGAGGCAAGGCCAATCTTAAAATTCATGCCCTTAAAATAATTAAAAACGTGTGATACTCCGGGCAATGCCTTCCCTTTTGTTTTTATTTTGCTCATCACCAGGTCTTCAATATCTCTTTCCGTTTGCATTGCATGTTCAAAAGAAATATTGTAATCGCTGAACCATCTTTCCACGCATTCCTTTGTTCGCAAACCTACTGTTTCGGAGTATTCCTGTACACTAAGTTGCTTGTTAAAACGACGGAGTACTTCCTGTGAGGCTTCGTACCAGAGAGGTTCAGAATCAATCAATAAGCCGTCCATATCAAATATTACAGTGTTCAGTTGCATAGTTGCAAATATATCAATTCAAGGGCGTTTACTGTATAGCTTTTCAAAGCGAAAGGTGGCACAATTATTTACTTCCATATTTGTTATATTGCATTAGTGGTTGCGGATAAAAGATAATTAGTATGCCAGGCTTTATAGAAAAATTAAAAGACAACAGGTACGTAAAAGGTTTAGTTTATGCCATCGTAGGAGCGTTCTCATATCCAGGTCTTAATATCATCAACAAGCTTGAAATAAACGGGATGGAAAAATTGCAGCACCTGCCCAAACAGAATGTATTATTTGTAAGCAATCACCAGACTTACTTTGCAGATGTAATTACTTTTCTTCATATTTTTTGCGCTGTAAGCTGGCGAAAAAAACACAAGCTCGGCATCCCATTTTATCTTCTTTGGCCATTTACCCGTGTTAAATATGTAGCGGCAGAAGAGACCATGAATAATAGCTGGATCAGTAAATTATTCAGCCTCGCCGGCGCCATAACAGTAAAGCGAACCTGGCGGGCGGAAGGGCAGGAGGTAAGAAGAAATCTTGATCCAAGCGATACCCGGAAAATAGAATGGGCGCTGGAAAATAATTGGGTGATCACATTTCCGCAGGGCACTACCAAACCCTTTGCACCTGGCAGAAAAGGAACAGCATTTATCATCAAGCAACATCGCCCAATAGTGATACCTGTAGTGATCAATGGCTACTGGCGTGCATTCAATAAAAAGGGATTAAAATTTAAAAAGAAGGGCTCTCATCTGTCTGTAACTTTTAAGGATCCTATGGTAATTGATTACGACGATACCTACGAAAATATTCTGGAAAAAGTGATGGATGCTATTGAACAAAGCAAAAGGTTTATGCTAAAGGGAAAACATCACCTGATGACTACGCTGGATAAATAACTCAGGAGAGTAAATCACTATTTTCCATCTTTCGAATACCTGACCTCTTCAACCGATCTTGTGCCAATTACAAGGTGTTCAAGATTTTGTTCTTTAAAATAAGTTTTGCAAATACTTTCCGCCTGGGCCAGCAACGCTTCGAGTTTTGGCTGGTTATTTCCTATCAATTTATAAGCTTCCCTATACGCTAATTCGTTTCCAATACCTGCTGTCTGTTGCAGCGCTTCGTTCACGGCAATAATACGCAGGCCACTGTCTTTCAATTGCCCTAATTCAGCAATCATCCAGCTTAATGCATAATAATAATTTTGTTCCAGCAATAACACATACCGGTGATTCGTATCTCTATCGGGCATTTTATTAAATGGGGAATCTGTAATTTCCTTTGTGGCATATTTTTTTAAATGTGCAGGAGTTGTTTTATTTTTTTCCAATTGGATACAACCTCGCAATGCTTGTGGGTAAATGCTAAGCCATCGCAGTTTTCGCCGCAATTCATGTACATCACTTTCAATGTTGCTAAAATGGAACTTTTTTTCCTGTACATATTCTGAGATATCATAAATGGCCTGGCCATAAAAATCATTGATCGCTTTTATTTCGTCTTCTTCTTTTAACCAGTCCGCTTCGGTAAGTTTTTTATGAATTTTTACGAGTCGGTTATTGCCTAAACTTAGCCAGTTTTTTTCTACCAGTATTTCATTAAGGCTTTGCACCTTCTCCCTGCTTTCGCCTTGCAGATAGGTGATAATGTTTGGAGGTACTTTTTTAAAATTGACCAGGTCTTTAGCCATGGAGTCGTAATAATCTATGGCGCCAAGCACATCTTCTAATAACTTAAACTGTGCTTTTATTTTTGTAAATCTCTTTTCATTGTGCAACTCCGCATAAAGCTTTGCCAAGCCTTCAAGCATGAACAAAGGCGTACGGGCATTATTGCGGTAAAGCCAAAGAGCAGGATTTTTTTGCCCCGTAGCGATACTCATCAGCGTTTGCAATTGATTGAGAAAGTACTCGAATCGGGCTAAGCCATTGTGCATGGAATAATTTTTTTTGGGTTATCTAAAGATGAGCGTTTGTGTTACAGGGAGTATATACTGTATTGCATTGAACACTGAGAATTATTTTTCGAAGACGGACACCGTTCCCCCTACCCAGGTTTTGTCCTTATTATACCTGGTGCCAATCATCTTTCCCTTACTTAATCTCGAAAGGTTATGGACCGCCCGTGGACGAGCCCATCCTTCTTTCCAAAAATAGAATAAACGGATCTCTGCTTTTGCAGGCTCATCAAGCGTTTCAATCACACTGGCATATTTTACTTTTCGTTGCAATATCCAATTTTCAGGGTCTTGTACCTTTTCAATATCCGCATGTGTTACATCAATTATAACTCCCATCCCTGCAAAGGAAAACAACGGCTTTAAAACATAATTTTCAAGATCAGTTGGTATTTCTTTCAAGTTGCCCAGGTAAAATGTTGGTGGAATATATGGATTGCTTATCAACGGCAAGGTGTACTTGCTGATGCGGTAAAACCAATTGGGATGCGATATCCATTCTACTTCCCATGGCTTTGTCAGATCAACGAAATTACCCAGGTCTTTTTGCTGTTGAAGATCATCAAAAATGAGGCGGTTATAAATTCTTTTTATTTCTATTTTTCTTCCATCATGCTCGTAAAATAATTTGCTACCATCCCCAATAAGTTTGGTAAGGCACACAGTCTTTACTCCCAATACTTGTTCTGTACAATAAAAATCGATCCTTGTTTTTTGTTGCTCAGGATATATTTCCAGCAGGATAATATTTTCAGGATCGAGGTCCCCCACAATTATTTCCTTTAACAATTGAAGATAGGTTTCCTCAGTATAACCATTCAAATAAGCGCTATGCGTGTCCGGTACTTCTGCGTAGGTTTTTGTAATTGCTGTATGAAAAGCCTGGAACGCAAACAGGGTAGGAAAGCCCTGCATTTCTATCAGTTGTGGTTCCAGTTCTCCTTGTTCATTTTCGCATACACCAAAATCAAAAACAACAAAATCTGAGTACTGCTTTTGATTAGGGACGGTAATATTTTTTGGAATGGACCTGTCCGTTAATTCAATAAAGTTTGGCTGAGTGATCACATCAAGAATGTCTTCACAGGCATCAAGCATTTTTTTTGTAAAATCACGGGGAACAAAGATGGGAGTCTCTGCATTGCGGAAGTCCAAAGCGCCTGGATGGAGTGCATCTAATTGCTTTAAATATGCCTGGTATTTTTCTTCGCTAAAATTTTTGTTGAAGCGCTGGCGCAATTCTTTTTGCATGTGTACAAGTATGATTATTGCCTGTTGTGCTGGTTAAAAATAATCATAAAACTTGTACTTATAACTGTTGAGTTATGCTAATTGATCTCCACCGGTTCAAGACTGTTTATTGCTATAGCAAGAAAGTTAGGAATGATATGCGAATAAGTCAGCATGATCTTATCGGGATCGTTGAGATGGGTGATCATGCTCTGCCATTTTTCTTCACCATAGTTTTCAATAACTGTTTTCTTTTTTTCCTCTGTTTGCAAGTGAAGGCTCATACCAATCGCATCTGCTTCGGGGTGAAACTGTGTTCCGATCATATATTCATTGAAACGCACCGCCATAATTGCTCTTTCCAATAACACATGAGGTCTTTCTTTTTCAATCGCCAGAAAAGCAGTGCCTATTTTTCCTACCCGGCTGTGATCGGTCTCTATTACCTGGTAGTCACGGCTATCCACAGCATAAAAAGGATCTCTTATTCCTTTAAAAACCGATTCCTTTTGCCCTGCTTTTAGTAAGTGTACGGGGAAAGTTCCAAACGCTGTACTTTTTCTTTTGCTAAGATTCCCAACATGGAAATACCTGCATGCCAGTTGGAACGAATGGCAGATAAAAAACACCTGCTTTTTCTGTGTATTATTTTCATTGTTGTTCCAATCTTCTACCTGTTGCAGCCACTGAAAATATAAGTTATCCCACTCAGTTCCCTTGCTATCCAAAGGACTGCCTGGTCCGCCACTTGAAATAAATATATCATAAGAAAGATCCGGAATCTCCAGGCGCTGACGCACATCAAATTCATCCCAACTGATATCAAGATTATTAAGGTCGCTAAATTGGTTAAGAATTTCCCTTATACAACGCATCCCCTGGTTCGCCACTCCATCATACAGATCTAATATTGCAATACGAACAGGTTGCTTATCTAATAACTTCATTTTGCAAATTTAATTAATTTTCACTCAGGCGCCGCAACCGGGGAGAATAAGAATAGCGCTGCGTTAAATAGGGGTCTTCGGAAAACCAATGGTGTCAATAGTTTTACAGAGGTTTGTAGTATTTAAGTGTTATCCCGGGATGCATTCAATGAAGGCACACTGTTAATGAAAGCCATTGAATAGTATAAAACAAGGTTAAGGTTAAATGTTGGTAAACAAAAAATATTGCGACTATAGGGAAATCATACTCAACTATTGCCGGTAATGAAACTCCCGATAGTCCCACTGTCGCATACACATCAATAATTTATTTTAAAGTAAAATGAAAAAAATAGAAGCCAGGGAACTAACCGCAAAACACCTGTTACCTTTAATTAAGAAATATGGTTATGTAGAAAAAAAAAGCAGATCCTCTGATTTTAGTTTTTATCGGGTAACAGAGAACGGAATGGATATAATCAGTGGGGGCATGGTCGATTATAATCCTAATCAACAAATAGTATATGGAGTAGGGAAAACCAATTCCAAAGTGGTTGACATTTTGCTGAAGCATCAGCTTAACCTCGAGGCGGCCGGCATTTCGTGCAATGGCATGATAAAAAAGGACTACTCTACCTTTGGGCCTGGAAAATCCTTTGTACCCAACGGAGGTTTTCGAAATATGCTAACTGAAGAGGATGTGAAAAAATGTGTGAACCTAATGGTTTTTACTTTGGAGGAAGATGCGTTTCCCGTGCTGGATGAATATGAAGATTTGAGGAAAGTAGACCAGGTAGTTAACGGAAATGAACCATGGGCGGACGACATAAGCAAGCCATTTTCGCTGGGGGCAACTTTTTACCTGACCCGGCTGATAACGGCAAAGCTCTGCGGTAATCCAAATTATGATCATTTGGTTGATTTTACCTACAAGGTCTTTGAAAAATCCATTGAAAAAGATAGCGGTATTCCATATATCCACGACAGAACAGATATGACTAAGTCGTTGCCGGCCCTCGTTAAAATTTTGGACGGAGTGCAATCAATTTATTAATCTGTTTAGAGCTGCATTGCCGGCAATCGTGTTGAAGATGTAACCCTTTTTTGATTCGGCTGAAAATATATTAATCATGTATAGGATGTAAACCTATGATGCGGCAGATTGGTGTTTGCCGTGATAAATAAAATTTTATTATTGTTTTAAAAGTATGCCATTGAAAAGTATAATAGAGGAAACGTATATATCCGAGGTTAAGGAGCTGGAGGTAACGCTTGTTGCAGACCTCGTTAAATTTAAAATGTCCATCGTGAAATTTGTAGTGCTTAACGATGGGCAGGTTACAATAAAGCTATATGGACACTTCGATAAGGGTGGAAGCTTTGCCTTTGACTGTTACACCTTATCTCCTTTCTTTAGTAACCTTGAAACCTCAAAAGTGGTGCAGATGTATCAAGATGTCACCTTTGTGCCTTTCATTTTAAAACAGAATGATCCTGGCTGTACTAGTTTTTGCCATTTTATAGCCCGGCAATTTGAAATTGATGTTTATAAATCTTATGTTATGCGGCCCGAAGTAACGTATTGGCAATTAAAAAAGGCGCAGGATCATCCGACATTGGAAAAAATTCTAAATGGGAAATGTATCATGACCTTATTTTCAAGTGATTTTGGATCTCACAGCTTCGAAATGGTAATTGATCTGCCTGCCAGGGAAGTGGTTTTTCAAATAAACCGTGCCAGGTTTTATAAAGAATTTTTTCATACATTTTTTTTGGCAAATGATGAACCCTGATTTTTTGTTCTACAAGGCCGAGGTCATACACCTCCTGCGATAAAAAATAGCTTTACAAACTCATAATCTTATTTGGCAATTACTGTACGGGGCTCGGTCAATACTTAAATGATAGGCACCCAGCAAGCATCAGGCAATAGCATTAAAATCTTTATAATCCTGCCAGGAAGTTTCCATGTATATAGTCAACTACTTCTGTTAAGCTGTTTGTATCATTAAAAACTTTTAGCTGGCGATCTGCTCCTGTGCCTTGTTCCAGCATTTTATGAACATAATTAATTGCGTGCCGGCTGCCTAAATGCGGCACCACATCATCTACAAAATCAAGTAGCTCATAAATTAACACCCTTGTATTTACTTCCGCTTCTTTTCCAAAATCTATCATGCTGCCATCAATGCCATAGCGGCTGGCCCGCCATTTATTCTCGTTTAGCAGAGCCCGTGAGTACATCATAAAATTAAGATTCTGGCTGCGCAACTTATAAAGCTTTGCACAAATGGCCTGGAACAATGCAGTGATGGCGATGGTTTCCTGCACCGTCATCGGAATATCGCAGATGCGAAATTCAACGGTGTTGAAAAAAGGATGTACCCGCAGGTCCCACCATATTTTTTTTGCATTGTCAATACAATTTGTTTTCACCAGCAGCTTTACGTAATTATCATAAGCCTCAATGCTTTCAAAATAATCCGGTATACCGGTGCGTGGAAACTTATCAAATACTTTGGTACGAAAAGATTTATAACCTGTAAGCCTTCCTTCCCAAAAAGGAGAGTTGGTGCTGAGTGCATACACATGCGGTAAAAAATAACGGGCCGAATTTGCAATATGAATTGCCATCTCCCGGTTTTCCATTCCTACGTGTACATGCAGGCCAAAAATGAGGTTGCTCCTGGCTGCCTCCTGCAATTCATTTACAATTTCACTATAGCGTGCATGATCGGTAATAAGCTGGCTCTCCCAATGACTAAAAGGATGCGTGCCGGCGGCGCCTAACTTTAAACCCAGTCCCTCACCAATGCTGCTGATGGTTTTGCGCAGGGTAGATACATCCATAAAAGCTTCATCCACATCCTGGCAAATGTCTGTACCAACTTCTACCACTGCCTGGTGCATTTCTGCTTTCACTTTGTCCTTTATCATCTTTTGTCCTTCCTGCACAATTTTTTGTTCATGGCTTTTAAGTTCCCTTGTTACAGGGTCAATCACCATATACTCCTCTTCTACTCCAACTGTGAAATTTTTGAATGAAATATTAGCCATGTTAGTATTATAATTAAGCTCGTTTACTTTTAAAAGATTTATTTGTTTACCGGCATTTGTTTTTCATAGCAGCATCGTTGCATCGCCCTCTTATACGTTTTCAGCAATGGGCAGCTTTAATTACATTTCCCAAAATCACCATGCCATCAATTAAATTTTAAAGATCTCATCCATGGAAATGCTCAAGCCTTTTAATACAGCCGAAGTAATATTCTCATTTGCTTCATAAATATTTGGTTTGCCATATTCCTCCTTTTCATTCAACAGGTACACATAAATTTGCTTGTACTCAGGATAAACTACCCAATATTCAAGCACGCCAT
>JBDSAP010000390.1:0-7724 GCA_039922055.1 Ferruginibacter sp. | reverse complement strand
ATGCGCTGCATTCCGAATATGATCGTGAGTGCGCCTATGAATGAAAGAGAGCTGAGAAATCTCATGTACACTTCGCAGTTACCTTCTACTAAAAATCCATTTGTAATTCGTTATCCCCGTGGCGAAGGTGTAATGCCTGAATGGAAAACACCTTTCGAAGAAGTGCAGATCGGTAAAGGAAGAAAGATAAAAGATGGCCAGGACGTTGCGATCTTGTCATTTGGACATCCGGGTAATTTTGCCGCGTCGGCCATTCGTGATGTAAAGGCTGAAGGCATCAATCCGGCTCACTACGATATGCGTTTTGTGAAGCCCATCGATAAAGAGTTATTGCACGAAGCTTTAAAAAGATACAGCAAGATAATTACGATTGAAGATGGAACGGTAGTCGGTGGTTTTGGAAGCGCCGTTTTAGAATTTATGAATGAACATGGTTACAAAAACGAAGTAAGAATAATGGGCATTCCGGATCGACTGGTAGAGCATGGTACTCCAAAGCAATTGTACCAGGAGATTGGTTTAGATGCAAATGCAATAGCAGATGCATTGAGACAAATGATGAAAGAGAAATTGAGTGTTACCAACCTACTCGGATAATATTTCTTCAGCAAAAGTTATCGTGATTCTGTTAATAGAATCTGGTAGAGTTACCAGCATATAAAAATTCTGAATCAGCCAATTTCTCATCCTCGCAGTGATTTGAATTTAAGTCATTTTGTTGAACCAGGCTATAGTACTGCTATTTAGCATCGTTGCGTCGCACTCTTGTACATTTAGTTCCTCACGGAGCAGGTGCACAACTCACCAATATTTGCATACTCTCCCAAGTGATCTCTATCACATTGATCGAGGTTTAAATTTATCCTCAATTCCGCAGCCGCAAGATGTTTGTTCCATTGATTTAGCTTTTCGCCAACATTTCACCTGATAATTTAATGTGGAAAGAACATGCACCTGCATCTGACACTTCCACAACTTATCCATTTGCAAATGAAAATTTTTGCCGCCCTTTTACTAATAGCTGCAACCGTTAGTATAACTGTTTATTTTTCTCCTTTTAAGTCTTCAGCAATTTCTCCTGCAAAACATTTAGTAAAGCCTAAACCATCCGATGATGAAGATGCCAGAAGACGGATCCGTTTAAAACAAAAAGCTTCCATTCTTGCTAAATACAGCAGCGAAAATGGTTTCAATAGTACTCATTGTTTTATCATGGATATGAGCATTGCTTCCGGTAAAAAAAGATTCTTCGTTTACAACCTAAAGAAAGACTCAGTTGAATTTTCTGGCCTGGTTGCACATGGCAGTGGATCTGATGCAACTGCCGGACTTTATTTTTCAAACACGTCCGGCAGTAACTGCACATCTCTTGGTAAATATAAAATAGGGAAGCCGTACTATGGAACATTTGGGTTGGCCTATAAGCTTCACGGACTGGATAAAACCAACAGCAATGCTTTTAACAGGTTTGTAGTTTTGCACGCTCACGCATGCATCCCCAACAACGAAGTACAGCCTTTAGAAATTTGCCGGAGCTGGGGATGCCCTACTGTTTCACCCACATTTCTAACTCACCTGCAATCATACATTGATAAAAGCAAAAAGCCCCTGCTATTATGGATATTTCAATAATTATTTTGCTAATAAATTCCTTAGATCATCGGTACTTCTACTGCAAGTAATTCAGCATCTTCACTTGCTGTCACCGCAAAACTATCAGTCTCTGAAATCCCCACAGCATCTCTTTTACCCAGTGTTACATCACCCACCTGCACAGAACCTTTTATTACTACCAGGAACACGCCGTTGCCCTTAAATGCATTGTCATAGTCCAGTGATTTACCAGCTTCCAGGTTGGTTAGAGAAAAGCGGGCATCCTGGTTTATCCACAAAGCCGCATCTTCTTCTTTGGGAGAAACAACGATCTGCCATTTATTTACACGGTCACTTACATCAAAGCTCCGTTGATCATACCGCGGTGTGATATTTCTTTTTTTTGGGAACACCCACAATTGAAAAAGCGTAACAGGTTCTGTTGTAGAAGCATTGGCCTCCGAGTGTTGAACGCCCGTTCCGGCGGTCATAATTTGTACATCACCGGCTTTAATGATGCCTGCGCCACCGGTACTGTCTTTGTGCTTTATCGCCCCGGTAAACGGAATGGTAACAATTTCCATATTATCATGCGGATGGGTTGGAAACATACCACCACCGGCAATAAAGTCGTCATTCAAAACTCTTAGCAATCCGAAATTGGTCTTTTCAGGATTATGGTAATTACTAAAGCTGAAGTAATAGTTAGGTTTTAACCATCCATAGTCTGCTGAACCACGGTCAGCCGCTTTGTGCAATATTGTTTTCATGATGTTTGTTTTTAAATATTTGATGTTTAAACATCAAATACAATACCGGTTAATTTGTCTGCCAATTCATCAGAAAAAATTGACGAAAAGGCTGTACAACAATAATTGATTTGCAATAGTTAAATCCGGTAAGCAGTGGAGTAAGAAGAACTACATCAAGCGGGAAAAAGAAAAATATCAGAAGCTTGTCATTCCGTTATAATCAAGCTGCGTGGAATTGTCTTCTTCCCGGTTCTCATCGTATTCAATAATGAAGTTGTTCCTGCCTTCGCCGGTTACGATCATTAAAAATCTTTGTTGTACCAGTTCAAGCATACTTAAAAACAGGAAGATCGCATGTATCCTGTTTTCACAAATGTCAAAGATCCTTTCAAACGAAATGTTTTTTTCCAGCTTGCAAATATCAAGCATATATTCCCGGCTTCCTTCCATGGTATAATTGTACTGCACCACGGTATGCACCGGCTTATTATTCCTTTCATGAAGTCTTTGAGCGACCTTTTCAAAAGCCTTCATTAGTTTAAAAAGTGTTACCGCCTGTATCTCGGTTCCCTCACCAGCTTCTTCTCCAATCTGCGACAATTCTTTTTGAAGATTTCCCCTCCTGATCATTAACATTCGCGTTTCTTCCATCTGCGCCATTTTCAGCGAGGCCTCTTTGAACTTTTTATATTCCAGTATTTTATTGATCAGTTCCATTCTTGGATCAATCTCATTGCCATGCTCATCTATTTCTTTACGCGGTATCAACATCTTTGCCTTGATGCGCATCAGCGTACTGATAAATAAGATGAACTCACTGCTTAGTTCGATATTGAGTGTTTCCGTTTCATGAATAAAATCCAGGAAATCATTGGTGATCTTAGTAATAGGAATATTGTAAATATCCAGTTCATCCCTTTCGATAAAGAAAAGTAACAGGTCAAATGGTCCTTCAAACTGGTCCAGTTTTATCTGGTAAGTTGCAGTGTTCAAAGCAAATAAATTTGATGATAAAAAAAAGCCCCTCTAAGGGGGCAAATGTATAAATAACTTGGTAGAGAATTATAACTTAACTGCGAAGCCCACACCCAATGTGGATAACACCTGCAAACCTACACTTTTGGGAGAAATGTTGGGATCGATTTGTTTTTGTTTCACATCATCATCATATAGTAAATCAAGCGTATAGCTTACTTGTAGCCATTTATTCACTTTCATCTTTATTTGATTGGTCCAGAATAGATCCACATTCTGCCAATTTTTTAGATAGTTGGAATAGAGATCGATCTTGCTATAGTAATTTACATTTGTTGCGACATCTTTTTTGAATGTAGCGGTAACAAAGGCGCCAAATTCTCCTTTGTTTTTTCTTACAGGATCAACACCATACAGTTCAGCCAATGGTGTTTCGGTTTTTCCGTTAAAAACACCGTTTGGGGAAACATAGCTATAAGGATTATTGCTTACAATCGTCCAGCGGGCTACAACAGGAGATGCAAATACAGAGAACCATTCTGTGGGATGCCAGTCTAAACCCAAGGGTGCAACCGTGATGTATGCAGGCGCAAAAAGGCCGGAGTTTCTTCTTTTTACGGTGGTGCCAAAATAATCATACTCATACCCACTCGTAAGTTGGGTACGCAATTGCAGCAATGCTGCTACGCTTAAGTTCTTCCAGTTTTTGGGCTCGTACGAGTACTTGCTGATAAAATCCAGCCGGTCATTTACTTTCCTAACGCCAAGAGAAGTGGTATTAATCAATGCATAATTTACGTCTAAAACATTCTCCCATTTCTTTCTGTCCCATTTTTTAGTAGCATACAGATTCAGGGATGTGGCTACGGATAGCGAGAACTTTTCGCCACCCGCAGCAATCCAATTGCTGTTACTAACCTGGGTAAGATTAAGATTGAATAAACCGCCCCTGATCCACCCGTTTTTATTTACGGTTGTATCTGTGATTTTTATGGCGGCATTAGAAGCAGCTTGCAATTCTTTTACAGTGCGGTCCTGACCAGAGCCACGCATGCATAGGGCCACAAGTCCTAAGACAATTAGATTTGCTTTCATATAAGTCGATATTTACTAGCGGGCTGGCTTAGAGATGGAATATTACAGTACTACTGTTTTCTCAGCTCATCACGTATTTCCATAAGAAGCAAGTCGGTGGAAGATGGACCTGTAGGAGCCGGCTCTTTCTTTTTTATAATAGCATTTATTGCTTTTATTACCAGGAAAAGCACAAAAGCAACTATGATAAATTTAATTACTGCGGAGAGGAAATTTCCGTATTTCACGGTGCCCCATTTTAAACTGTCAAGGTTCTCAACATGTGCGGCTTTAAGCGCAGGCGTTAACAGGAGTGGGGTAATCACATCATCCACCAGCGATGAAACAATGGCGGCAAATGCTGCACCAATAACCACAGCGATCGCAAGTTCAACGACATTTCCTTTTATAATAAACTCCTTGAATTCTTTGAAGAGTGCCATAATATTTTAACTTAATGGTGAAAAAAATCCGTGTCAAAAGAATAAATATAAAAATAAACAATTAGAAAATTCATAATCCAAAGTAAATAAGAACATCTTTGCGACTGTGAGCAAAAGTTTTATTAACTGGTTTTTTTTCGGATTACTGTCGGTGATATGGGGAAGTAGTTTTATCCTGATGAAGATCGGATTGGAAAACAAACTAACCGCCTACCAGGTGGCATCGCTTCGTATAGTAGCAGCCGGTATTATCCTGCTGCCGTTTGCTATCCGGTATATTCGGGCTATTCCTCCTAATAAGATTTTACTTGTATTTCTATCGGGGGTTTTAGGTAGTTTATTGCCAGCCTATTTATTCTGCATTTCCGAAGAAGAAATAGACAGTTCATTAGCCGGTACCCTCAATTGCCTCACACCGGTATTTGTAATTATTACAGGCGCTTTGTTTTTTAAAGTAACTCCACCTTCCAGTAAAATAGTGGGAATTCTTATTGCTTTTGCAGGCAGTGTTTTATTATTGTTCAGCAAGGGCCAGATGCAGGAAAGCAGGCACCTCCTGTATGTT
This sequence comes from Ferruginibacter sp., assembly GCA_039922055.1. GTDB lineage: Bacteria > Bacteroidota > Bacteroidia > Chitinophagales > Chitinophagaceae > Ferruginibacter. The sequence continues at coordinate 2,322 of JBDSAP010000390.1, read as the reverse complement.
TCCTTTGTTATCCTGGCGACTTTCCTATATGGCTTTAATGTAAATATGGTTACCCGGCATTTGCTGCAGATCAGCTCGTTTCACATTGCAGCAGTGGCGCTTGTCTTAAATGCGGTGCCCGCTTTGATCGTGCTAATCTGTACAGGTTACTTCAGGCTCCCATTGAGCGAGCACAACTTTTTATTAGCAACTGGCGCTGCTTCTTTATTAGGTGTTCTTGGTACGGCCGTCGCTACCATTATTTTTTATATGCTCGTAAAAAGAGCCGGAGGAATATTTGCAACCATGGTCACCTACGGAATTCCTTTCGTAGCAATAGCATGGGGCATTTATTATAACGAAGCATTTGGCCTTAGACAACTTGCATGCCTGCTTATTATATTATTCGGCGTATACTGGGTTAACAGGAAACCTTCCAGGCAAGTGGTCGATGATAATCTGGCATAAATAAAAAAACCTTCCCGAATGAGAAGGTTTCTATTATTTGAAAATTAGACTATTAGTTAGTCTTTTTTTACTGCTTTTTTTGCAACGGGTTCTTTTGTCTTATCAAATTCTTCGGCAGCAACTACGTCTCCTGTTAACGTAATGCTTTTTATTTCATCGATGCCAGCAAATTTTACTGTTAAATGCTTATCAAAATGACCAAGATTGGCTGCATTGTAGGTAGCATTGATTATCCCGGTTTTACCAGCTGGTATTGGTTCCTTAGTATAATCTGAAATAGTGCAACCGCAAGTTGGGTTTGCCTGCTCAATGATGAGGGCCTGGTTGCTGATGTTAGTAACAGTAAATATGCCCTTTGTAGGAACACCTTGCTTAATCTTTCCAAGATTAATTGTTTCAGTTGTGAACTTTGCAATGTCATCAACTTTTTTCTGCGCAAATGCTGTAGCACTTAATGCGAAAATAGCAGCAGAGAATAAGATTTTTTTCATGGTTTATTTTTTAGTTTGTGTTTTTATTAATCTTTTAAAGTATTTAAATCCTTGTTTTCAGGGGCAGATGTTACTGGTGTTTTCCAAACTTCACCTTTTATTGTAATCTGTTTTGTTTGTGTTCCATTATAAGTAATGGTGATCTGTTTGGTAAAAGGTCCTTCACTTGCAGCATTGTATCCTACTGTGATCTTTGTTTTTTCACCGGGCCCCTGTGTTTTATCCCTGTCCCACTCAGGTGTTGTGCAGCCGCAGCTTGCCTGTACATTACTGATGTGGAGGGAATCAGCGCCATTGTTCGCTACATCAAATATGTGGGTTACTGGCTTTCCCTGTGGTATTTTTCCAAAATCAAATTCAGTTTCCCTTAAGGTTAACACATCATCAGTAACAACTGTTTTTGTTGCTTCAGGCTTAGCCGTTACGGTATTTGCTGCAACCATCGAGGTTTGCGCAGTAACAGCAAAAGAGCATATACTTATTACAGCAAGAGTAATTATTTTTTTCATTTTGTGATGAAATTTTTTATAACGGGATCAAAGATACAAAAACGTATAAAAACACCATAAATTGTTATTTGGTTTCCTTTTTTTTAACATCGTCCCAAGTATTAATTTACATTTGTTCTATGGACACCATGAATACCAATGATGCCGAGCTACAGGAGAAATTAAGTTTTGATCACTTCCGAAATGAAGTGTTGCAGGACTACCGCATAGCCTGTGAAAGCCGGGAAACCAGTCTCATGGGACGTAAAGAAGTGCTGACAGGCAAAGCAAAATTTGGAATCTTTGGCGATGGTAAGGAGGTAGCCCAGGTAGCGGCAGCTAAGTTTTTTAAGCCGGGTGATTTTAGGGCTGGGTACTACCGTGACCAGACCTTTATGTTTGCCGCAGGTCTGGCTTCCGTGGAGCAGTACTTTGCGCAACTGTTTTCGGATCCCGATGTTAACAACGATCCGTTTAGCGCAGGAAGACAGATGAATGCCCACTTTGCTACAAAAAATGTAGATGATAACGGTGAGTGGCTCGGCCTGGCAAATATGAAGAATAGTAGCAGTGATATGGCGCCCACAGCTGGGCAAATGCCAAGAGCGATGGGCCTTGCCCTGGCTTCAAAGCTTTTCAGAAATTCTCCCGTTTTTAATAAGCACAAAAATCTAAGCGATAACGGAAACGAAATTTGTTTTTGTACCATAGGCGACGCCTCTACATCAGAAGGTCATTTTTGGGAAGTTGTGAATGCAGCCGGTGTACTGCAGGTGCCGCTCGCAATTTTCGTATGGGATGATGGATATGGCATTTCGGTTCCTATTGAATATCAGACTACAAAATCAAGTATTTCAAAAGCGCTGGCAGGTCTTCAGCGAAATGAAGATGAGCCA
>JBDSAP010000389.1:0-2570 GCA_039922055.1 Ferruginibacter sp. | reverse complement strand
GGTGCAATTTACATATTAATTAATCACCCTTTCACCCATTCATGTATTACACATAATGACTAAGTTTGTTGAAATTAAAAGTATAAACTATGATGATAAGGTTTGTTTCCTTTGCTACCGCGATTTTATTAACCATTGGTGGTTTTGCTCAGACAGGTGATTCTGCAACAATAAAAAAAATTGCCGACGAGGTGATGACGAATAGTAAGGCTTATGAGAATCTGCGATATCTCTGCAAACAAATAGGTCCCCGGTTAAGTGGTTCCTCCAATGCACAAAAAGCAGTGGAAGCTACGGCCCGGATGTTAAAAGTGGCTGGGGCAGACACAGTTTATATGCAACCATGCATGGTTCCACATTGGATAAGAGGCGAAAAGGAAATTGGTTATGTTCAACTGGCTGGTGGTCATAAATACAATTTAAATTTATGTGCGGTAGGTAATTCCGAGGGTACAGGAAAAAAGGGGATTTCGGCGCCTGTAATAGAAGTGAAAAGTTTTGCAGAATTGGAGCAATTAGGCGAGGCTGCTATCAGAGGGAAAATTGTGTTTTTCAATTTTGCAATGAACCCCACTTATATCACAACTTTTAAAGCGTATGGTGAAAGTGGAATAGCAAGGAGATCAGGCGCTTCGCAGGCCGCTAAGTATGGTGCGCTTGCCGTAATGGTTCGCTCGCTCGCAAGCAACCCCGACGATTTTCCACATACCGGCGCCCTGGTTTATAATGATTCATTTCCAAAAATTCCCTCCCTGGCTATAAGCACCAATAATGCGGAATGGCTGAGTAAAGAATTGAAAAAAAGGGTACCACTTAACGCTTATGTACGCAATACAAGTAAGATGCTGGCGGATGTGCCTTCATTCAATGTGATAGGAGAGATGAGGGGCCAGGAATTTCCGGGTGAGATCATTACAGTAGGTGGCCATTTAGATAGTTGGGATCTCGCCGAAGGCGCACAGGATGATGGGGCAGGATGTGTACAAAGTATCGAGGTATTGCGCGCTTTGAAGGCTGCCGGCATTCGTCCAAAACGCACCATTAGGGCAGTAATGTTTATGAACGAGGAAAATGGTGGAAAGGGCGGCGCAAAGTATCTTGAGCTAGCAAAGCTAAATAAGGAAAAGCACGTGTTTGGCCTGGAGAGCGACGCAGGTGGTTTTACGCCACGTGGTTTTAGCCTGGAGATGCCCCTTGAGAAAATTAACAAGATCGAGCAATGGAAAGCTTTGTTTTTCGAGTATGGAGTATATAATTTTTTCGCGGGGGGAAGTGGCTCGGATATTGATCCTTTAAAGGTAATAGGAGTGCCGTTAGCGGGTCTCAGTCCCGATAGTCAACGTTATTTTGATGTGCACCATGCGGCAACGGATGTGTTTGAAAGTGTCAGCAGGCGTGAACTTCACCTCGGTGCTTTGAACATGGTCGCTCTTATTTACCTGGTTGATAAGTACGGATTATAATTACCTTACAAATAAAATTTTTATGGAAGAAAATAAATTTATTACACCACCGGTTAAAAAGAAGAATGGATTTAGAAAGTTCCTCACTTGGTTGGTAGTGATAATCTTATTCATTGGTGGCATCCTGATATGGTGGAATTATTTTTATGTATTTGGCGAAGGTGTAAAATCGGGGGAATTAAATTATGTTGTAAAGAAGGGAAATATTTTTAAAACATACGAAGGAAAACTGATCCAATCCGGCTTGCGATCCAAAGCAGTGGGCAGCGTTCAGTCATACGAATTTGAATTTTCAGTTGCTGATGATAGTATTGCTAATATACTAATGAATAACAGCGGCAATTATTATGACCTTCATTATAAGGAATACAAAGGAACAATTCCATGGAGAGGTTACAGTGTTTATGTTGTAGATAAGATCATTGGCACAAAGCCTGTTGGACATTAGATTTAGACCGCGTACTATATTGTGAAGTTTATTTTTTTTCGGGCAATCCAACTCTTGCAATTACTTCGTTTGCTTTTGCAAGTTTTTCCGGAAATAAATTTTTACCTCTTAGTTTCTCAAGAGATTTGTCAATTTTTACAATCGGTATTTTGCTTTTATTTAATTTTTCAACTGTTGTCATAATACAAATTTAATATAATTTTCGTTTAACCAAAAATGCTTCATATTCCGGCTAATTAATATTTTGAGGTGCTAGGAGTAACTTAGCGTTATGCCAAATACAAAACAAAGTAATTTTTCAGAAGAGGTATTAAAGATATTAGTACCGGAAGAGTATCTCAAAGATTTTGATGCCAACAGTGTTGAGAACAAACCCACAGAATGGGTGATTGAATTAGTAGAAAAAGAAGACCGTGTACCTAAAGCGTTAGCTGGCAAAGAAGCAGTACTGGATGGGTATAATAATGAGATTGATATTTTAACCCATGCGTTTTCCTTAAAGAAAATATACCTGCGGCTGAATCGCAGGCGGTGGAAGGAAAAAGGTACCACCAAACATTACAGCAATGAGTACAACCTTCACATCCCCGGCATGAAAACAACCAGAGAGTTCCGGGATTTTTTAAAAGAAATTGGTGGATGAAAAGCCGGTGAATTTT
>JBDSAP010000388.1:0-20898 GCA_039922055.1 Ferruginibacter sp. | reverse complement strand
TTTTCTTTCGCTCAACAGAAATCAACAATCAAAGAATATAAAAAGGTTTTTAAAACCTATCCTTTTTCTGATCCTGATCCCGTACCTGAGTTTGGTAAGATCTATCCTTACTATCGCTTTGATGGATATACAGATAAACCAATTCAAAAAGAGTGGAAAGTAGTTGAGCTGGAGAATGATTATATCAAGCTGATGATACTGCCGGAAGTTGGAGGAAAGATTTGGTCAGCCATTGAAAAATCTACCGGCAAATCTTTTATTTATTACAACCATGTGGTAAAGTTTCGGGATGTTGCCATGCGTGGACCATGGACCAGCGGCGGTATTGAAGCGAACTATGGTATCATCGGCCATACTCCGAATTGCGCTACACCAGTGGATTACACAATGATCAATAAAAAAGATGGAAGTGTAAGTTGCGTGATCGGAGTATTAGACCTGTTAACCCGGACCAACTGGCGAATCGATATTAATCTACAAAAAGACAAGGGATATTTTACAACGAGTTCATTCTGGTATAATGCCTCTCCTTTTGAACAGCCTTACTATACATGGATGAATACGGGAATTAAAGCAAGCGGTAATCTCCAGTTCATTTACCCCGGAACAAAATATTTAGGACACGAAGGAGAATATGCTGACTGGCCCATTAACAAAGAAAAAGAGAGAGACATTTCTTTTTATAAGAACAACAATTTTGGCGGCTACAAATCTTATCATGTATTTGGAAAGTACACCGATTTTTTTGGCGGATACTGGCATGATGAAGATTTTGGAATGGGAAGATATTCCACGCATGATGATAAAGCCGGAAAGAAAATATGGATTTGGGGTTTGTCGCAACAGGGAATGATATGGGACAAATTGCTAACAGACACTGATGGGCAGTATGTCGAAGTGCAGAGTGGAAGGTTGTTCAATCAATCTGCTAACCGAAGTACATTCACACCATTTAAACACAAAGGCTTTTTGCCGCACACAACAGATGCGTGGACGGAATATTGGTTTCCTGTTTTAAAAACAAAGGGCTTTGTTTCGGCGAATAATTATGGAGCATTAAATGTTAAAAAAGAAAATGGCTGGGTGAAAATTTATTTTTCGCCCTTGCAGTCAACAAAGGATAGTTTAAAAGTAATGGACAGCGATAAAATCGTTTATGCAAAATTGTTGAATCTAAAAACACTCCAGGTATTTGCAGATTCTTTTAAGCTGAATACAGACGGTGATCACCTGGTAGCAGCTTTAGGACAAACTAAATTAAAATATGAAGCATCACCAACTGCAAATACATTGAGCCGCCCTGTCAATACACCTGCCGATTTTGATTGGACCAGTGTATACGGTTTGTACTTACGGGGAAAAGAAAACATTCGTCAACGGTTTTATGTTGCTGCGGAAGAGAACCTAAAGGCCTGCCTGCAAAAGGATCCGCATTATTTGCCTGCCCTAACTGAATACTCAATGCTGTTGTATCGGAACATGAAATATGCAGATGCGCTCAGCATGGCAAAAAAAGCATTGGCTATTGATACTTATGATGAAGCTGCCAATTATTATTATGGCCTGATCAATAGCAAGCTCAATAATATTGCAGATGCCAAAGATGGTTTTGATATTGCGTCCATGGGAATGGAATATCGAAGCGCTGCCTACACAGAATTATCAAAAATATATTTCAGGGAAAATGATTTCGACAAAGCAATTGAGTATGCAGGAAAAAGCGTTGACTTCAACCGTTATGCTATCGATGCGTATAAATTGCTTGCTGTAATTTATCGGGTACAAAATAATTACCTGCATGCAAATAAAATTTTAGATACGCTTCTCTCGTATGATCCGCTCGATCAATTTGCACGATTTGAAAAATTCCTGTTGCAACCTTCAGCAGTAAACAAGAACCAATTTATTGGTTCAATAAAGAATGAAATGCCAGAACAAACTTTTCTTGAACTGGCTGCATGGTATTATAATATTAACCGAAAAGTCGAAGCAGGCAAACTACTACAACTTGCTCCGCACAATTCCGAAGTATCCTATTGGCTGGCTTTTCTTAATAACAATGCTTTAAATGTCGAACCCCTTAATGCTGACTTAGTCTTTCCTTTCCGACCGGAAACAGCAGATATATTGGAGTACCTCATTAAGAAGAATGATCATTGGCTATTGAAATATCATCTCGCTTTAATACAATTGAATTATAATAATCAATCAGCAGCAAAAGAATTGTTTGCGCAATGTGGAGACCGGCCAAAATATGCACCTTTTTATGCAGCAAGGGCTAATTTTTACACGACGGATGACACCAGTAAATCATTTGCTGACTTGAAAAAAGCTGCGGAGCTTAACAAAAATGAATGGCGATATGGAAAGGCTTTGATCGATTATTATTTAAGCAACAAGCAACCTCAGGCTGCTTTGGAAATAGCCAACAAATATCACGAGCAATTTCCGGAAAATTACATTGTAGGGATGCAATATGCAAAGGCATTGCTGGAGAATAAAGACTATCATTCAGCCAACAAAATCTTGCAAACAATAAAAATACTTCCCAACGAAGGCGCTACAGATGGACGGCAATTATACAAAGAAGTGCAACTGATGCTTGCAATGGAGCAAATGAAAAAAAAGAATTACAATGAAGCGCTGAATTATATTACTGCTGCAAAACAATGGCCCGAAAATCTTGGAGTGGGTAAACCTTATGATAGCGACATTGATGAAAGATTGGAAGACTGGCTTGCTTATGAGAACTATAATAAACTGAATAACGAAAAAGCTGCGCAGGAAAAATTGGATAAAATTATAGCTGCTGCCTATTCCGTTGGTGATGGAAATAATTCTTCTGTTAATAATCTCTTATCAGCATGGGCATTGCAAAAAGCAAGCAAGGCCGAACAGGGCGAAAAGCTTTTACAAGATTGGATGAACAGATCTCCCAATAATATGTTAGCGCAATGGTCAATGGATGCGTACAAAGGCAAAATTTCCAGTGTGCCCGAAACAATAAAAACTGATGTGGATTATAAATTGATACAACAATTAATAAAATTACACTGAGCTGATCTCATCATGAACTGACGAAATTATAAACCACCTCATTTCACATGAAGAATACAAATAAGATTTATGCTCTTTTATTTTTGATATTCTCTTTCCAACAAACCCCATTTGACAAACTATATTCCTTCAGTAACCAACTTCATTTTTGCAAAGGCCGTTTTTGCGACCTCTAAAGCATCTTGCTTATAATAATTTTTGTTGAATGTCTCTGTTGAAATTACGAGTGGCTTGTCAGCGTGTTTTAGCATTTTCAATATCCGGCGAATCGGTGCGACGCCATCACCGGGATATATTCTGTCGGCATCTGTAATGGCAGTAGCGGACAAGTTCGCCGGGTAATCATTCATGTGTAGTATCTCAACCGCGGCACTGTTAATGAGTGTCAGTGTTTCAATACTACTTCCACCTTTATAAATATGAAAAATATCAAGTAGTACCCTTGCTGAGGGATGCCCGCTTTCGAGTGCCACATACATCACCTCGCTTACCTTGCTTAAGTTTTTTGAAAACCCCCACAATTCCAGTTGGGGAACCACACCAGTTAAATCCCCGATTTGAAGCGCTACCCTGTATCTTTCTGCCACCAGTTTTAGATCAAGCAGTGTTCCTTCTGTGGCGCCTGCGGGTGGCGCAGCCGTTCTTTTACAACCTATTTGTGCCAACATGTCCATCTCCCGTTTCATCTGCTCAAGGCCCGCCTTTCGTTTCACTTCATCCTCTATGATCCATGGGGCAAAGCCTATACAATTCTCTACTTTAATCCCCAAATCGTCGAGACGTTTTTTTGTTTCTTTTAATGTGCCGCCCTTTTCAAGATAGGTCTGCAACGAATCGATCCAAATTTCTACACCGTGAAAACCTGCGGCTGAGGCCACTTCCAACTCTTTTATAAATCCAAGCTTGTGGCCACGTATTGTTGCCATGTTAAGGCAATAGCTGAAAGAGGCATTCGCTTTATGGGGCATGAAGGCCTTGCTAAAAGTTGGTATTAAAGACAAGCCGGCACCAGCGCCGAATCCTTTTAAAATTTCTCGCCTGTTTATCATTTTGTGGAATCTAAATTTTTGTAAATAGAAAGTTGTCGTCCAATTTTTCTCGCAACTATTGATGTTGCTTATTAGTTATTGGTGGTGACACAAGTTCGTGTTTTTAATTTAATGATACCAAACTACGTACGACTACAACGCGAATTCAGTAACAACATTATACTATGTTTCACGCAAAGACGCAAGGAAAAATAAGGCGCAAAGAAAGGACAAGGTCATCTTTGCGACTTTGCTGCTTTTTCTTTGCGTGAAATTTACTAAGTAAATTATTTAACTACCGGGAATGAAGCGATCCTTAATCTTGCGGCGCCCATTGGTATTAATTCAATTGGCTGCGCCTTGGTTGTAGTAACCACCGGGCTTTGAGGAAGCGTATCGCAAAGGCCATATTTATCCAACACCCATTCAGGAATTATTTTTCCGGTTGCTTTAAGTGAAATAGGTACTGCCTCTACAGTGAATGGAAAATTGTTTTCGGGCCATTCCTTTTTTTCAATTTCAAATTGAGCTTCCAATGGTTGATCATTTAAACTAAGACCATAATTCCACAAACTTGCAGGATAGATCTCGTACGACGGCCATTTTGCAGGATCAGCAGTTGCCTGCCATTTGGAATCGCCAATTGCTGATTTTTTACTATCCATCATTTTATATGACTCATCAATTTTCAGGGAGAAAGTAAGCGGACCATAATTGATACTTACACTGTTTTTATTTTTCTGCCATTCATCCTTTGTAAGTTTCATTGGCATTACTAATTCCACCACATCGCCCTGCTTCCATTCATTTTCTATTCTTGCATAAGAGCCCTGTTCGAAAGCCGTTGCTGACTCTATACCATTCACCAAAACTTTTGCACTGCTACACCAGGAAGGTATACGCAGGTACAAAGGAAACTTTACCAAACCTTCTGTGTTCATCTCTATCCGGATACGATCTTCAAAAGGATAATGAGTGGATTGTTTCAACGTTACCAACTTTCCTTTACCACTCCCAACTCTTGCAGTTACTTCACTGCTGTTATATAAAATTGCAGCGATTCCATTATCGGGTGTAGCCATCCATAAATGCTCTGCATAATAAGGCCATCCTTGTGCATGGTTATGCTGGCAACAACGGCTGCTGAATGGATTCATCATTAAAAAAGGACCTTCATTTTGCAAACCTGGCGCATGATTCCTGCTATCACTTACAACCATATTGGGAGCAGTGAGATATCGCAGTCCCTTGAAGTCCGGCATCACAGCAGCAGGGTAAGTATTAAAAGCAACGTTCTCGCAATTGTCAGCCCACATTGGATCTCCGGTTATTCCTATCAACAATTCATCAGATGCCATTTGCTCTACCATGCCACAAGTTTCCACTGCCTGCCTTGGATCATCAAAACCTTTTCGTGCATTTTCATCTGCACCAAACATCCCACCTGGCACCTGTCCATAAATATTTCGTACCAATCTAAAATCATTGTAGGTGGCATTTAAATGGGCAGGGTCTTTCGATTGCATATAGTAGGTAGCAGGCTCCCTAAAACATTGCGCAATATTCACGTTGTGCCAATTGGGTAAATTATCCGCTTGCATCCAATTGGCTGTATTACGATGTATCTTGTCAGCGAGGTCAAGCAGCCATTTTTCACCCGTACGATTATACAGCCAGTAAATGCTATAAAGATTATCGCCACCCCTGCTATTCTCCCAATAAATTTCAAGCAATTTATTATCGGGAACTGTGGTTTGCCATTTGAAATATTTGCTCATAAATGGAATAACACGGGCATCGTTTGAATATTCATAGTACGACTGCATGCACCAAAGCATGAGCATATTTGGCCAAAGATCCTGCGTGCTGGCATTGTTGCTTTTTATGTCTGCTTCAGAAAGATGCGGCCCAAAATAGCCATTGGCCTGCTGGCTTTGAAAAACTTTATCCAACCAAAGTTTTGTTTCAGCAATTATCTTGTCATCTTTTAAAATATAACCAAGATTTCCATAGCCTTTCAGCCAGTAAGGCACTTCTTCCCAGCCATGATCGCCCTTGCCGTTGCCACTAAACCAGGCATTGTTATCTTTATCCAGCCATGCACTGATCTCTCCCAGTTGGCCCGTTAAGCCGTCCCTTTGCAGCTCGAGATATTTACGTATCCAACCTTCCGGCTTTATACTTCCAACAGGCAATTTCAAAAATGCCAATGGGGTTAATGGTTGCTTGTTACTTATGTAAAATTTATTTGCTTGTGTTGCTACTGGTCGCTTCACATTTGTAACAACTGCGTTAATTTTTTGCGCATTGATTAGCTGCACCGGCAAAATGGTTAGACAGCAAAAGAGAAAAATAATTAAAAGCTTAACCGGGGTCATAATTGAATAATTAATTTTTCACGTAACCTGAAGATTGATTTTCTAAACAAATTAATTTGAATTGCTAAAGCAAGGAAAGACGGCATATCCGTCTTCCTGGTTACATCCTTATGCGGGGGTTTTCTATTTTTTTGCTTTCAATTTTTGCTCAAGCACTTTTATAAAATATCCGCCAACAACACTCCTTGCCTGGAAACCAACCATGGTTCCGTCTGTTGTTTCGTGCCAGTCGCTCAGCGGCACCCGTGAAGATGTTTGTATTGCATAGCGATATACAGGATCGATGAGCGCTTCAAAATCTTTTTTGTCACCAGCCAATGTGGAGGTCCAAACGATCCAGTCTGATTTTGTATAGGTCTTCCTGCTATCCAACGGCAGGCCGTACTCGTTCTGCTTGGTTAAATAATACTTTACCTCTTTTTCGTAAACAGATGCAGGAAAAAGCTTCATGCCTAAAACCTTATCCCAAACAAGATTATACTTTTGGCTCCAGGTACCCTTGTTGTCAAATGTTAATGCATAATGATCACCATCGCTTGCCATTTTCATCCAATTTGTTACCATCTGTTTCGTGAGGTTGCGATACTTTTGAGCAATTTTTACTTCGCCTAATTTTTCAGCTAACTGAACATAGCCGCCCAATGCAACAATGGCCTTTACAGAAAGATTTGCGTTCCTGGCAAGGTGCCCTGCAAAATCATCCGTGCACAATTGATTGGCAGGATCAAACCCTTCCCGGCTTAAATAGTCGGCCCATACCGATAGTGTTTTCCAATGCTTTTTTGCATAGAGTGCATTGCCTTCTGCTTTGGCAATAGCAGCCGTAAGTATGATCACATTGCCACTTTCTTCCACGGGCATATCTTCTCCATAAGTTTGACCATTGGCAAGCGGGTAAGTTCCCAGGTCATGTGCGGCAAAAGGTTTTTTCCACTGTCCGCTTTCGCTGTAATAAAAAATTCCATTCAGCATTCCTTTTAGCAACTCGGGATTGTAAGTAAGGTATAAAGGAGCAGATGGATAAGTTATATCAACAGTATTGATAGAGCCATTGCTATAATTTTCTTTAGAAAGAAAAAGTATTTCTCCTGCAGGGCTCTTAACAAGCTTGTGGGCGGCTATGCTTTGCCGGTAGGCGAGTTCACAAAGTTTTGCATAATTCTCTCCGCCTGCTTTTAAAGCGTCATTGTGTATGGTACGATTTACAGCCTCGCACTTTGTGATAACTGTTTTATAATCCTTTGCTGCGAGTGATAATTGCTGCTCAATGGTGGCAGTTGAATTTTGTTTCCACCAGGGCTTAAGGTCTTTGTGAAAATATTGTACCGACAAGATATCGTCATAACCAACCAATATAAGCTGCTCTTTTGTTTGATTGCTTACTTTGCCGACATCAATCAATGTGTTAAGAGATAAATGCTTTCCTTCTACTTGCTTTTTTGAGTCGCCTGTAAATGCTACTGACAGATCATCTCCTGCGGAAATAAACTGTTTGATGGAAGAAGCAGTTGGCACAGCGATGTACATATAACCCCAATCAATGCGGAGGTCATCTCCCTTCTTTTTTAAAATGGGCTGTTCTGTTGTACCGGCTTTCAAAATCGATAACCCGTCGCTACCATATTGGCTGGCCCTGATCTCCTGCGTAGTATTGTTGGCGGCAATATCAGTGGAAGCGCTTAAGAATAATTGCACGTTATGCATAGCACCATCATTCGACTTTACCTTAGCACTGATATAAGATACCGGCCTTGATAAAATGGAAAGATCATGGAGCAATAACGGTGATGTAAAAGTGATTGCAAGATCAATTTTTCCGCAGCTAAATTGGTAGGCCGTTTGTGTTGCATTCAGCGTTACATTATTTTGTACGGCTGTTTGTATCGGGGTGCCAACTGTTTCTTTTGGCTCTTGTACAATGCCCACATCAAGCCATGCTCCTCCCGCGGTATTCTCCACATGAATAGCGATTATATTTTTACCCTTTTTAATGTGTTGTTTAGCTTCATCTGCAATAGGTAAGAAGAGAAATTTTCCTGTCCAGCCGATCTTTTTATAAATGCTTTCCCCGTTCAGGTAAACCTCTATATTATCATCGTACTGCAATTTTAAAAACAACTTATCCAGGTCCGTTTCATTGATATCAACCGCCCTCCTTATCCAGATATTCTTTGATCGCCACATTGTTTTTGACATGCCTTCATTGTCACCAAATGGCGCCAATCCTTTCTTCCAATTGCTATCATCAAACCCGGTATTCATCCAATCGCTTGCCGGGGTGCCTTCTGTATAAGCAGACTCATAACTTGTTTCATCTGATGCAGGCACAATGGTTTTATATGTTTTACTTTCTTTTCCTAAGAAACGAAACACTTCGCCATCTACTTTTATTAAACCAACTAATGAATGATCTGTGCCCGTCCAATGTTTTGTGGGAGATGCGGTTATCTCGTCTGTTGTTGACCAGATACTAAAATAAGGATCATGTGTTATCAATGGGTAAGCGGGCGCTTTTCTTGTTTGTGCAAATACAAATGCAATTTGAAAGAACACTATTGCTGTGAAAACCAGTTTTTTCATTGTTTTATTTGTTAGAACTGAATAGATGAATGAAGGATTTTTAGGTGTTTATACCAACTAAATAAAATTGCATTACATCCAATGAAAATGGTATGCAACCTGTAACAATTTGTTTCCGACATGTTACATCCGGAATGTGGAAGCCCGATTATTCATGTTATTAAACGAATGGATTTAGGTTAGTTACACGAATTATTACAGAATTTGAAATTGATTAGGATCGCAATTTTATTTGCTGCCCAAGGCTGTAATAATTATGAGTTATGAGCTATGCATTAAATCAATATCGTTTACCTGAGGTGCAACGCTGCTCGCTCCCCAAAGCTGAAAAAGTACAAGAGGGCGATCCGCCGCGGCGGACAAGTCGCAACGATGCTGCCATGAAAACCAAATATTTGGACCACAAAATAACTAACAACATTAAAAGAATATGTTAGTCGAAATTCTGAATCTTCCTAAGTTCCCTTTCAGGGGACAGCAAATTATAAAAGCAGTGGGTTCAGGCCAGAATTTGCAGTATTGCCCGGCGTTATACCTTTCAGCCAACGCTGGCGATCATTCTCCTGGTGTTCATTTTGGGGCTCTGTAACAGTAGCCCCGTCTGCATAATAAATAATGGTGATCACTTCTCTCGTAGTCTGGGAGCTATTGCCAGGAGCGCTATGCAATGTCCATCCATAATGAAACGTGGCGTCACCGGCATCCATCGTTTTCGAACTGGTGATTGCGTATCCTTTTTCTTTTATAAGCTGGTTGAGTTGTGATTCTGATTCATCCGATATAGCGAGGTTGCCGACAAAGCCTTGTTTGTGTGAGCGTGAGGCAAATGTAAGCATACCCATTTCTTCATTAATATCGATTAGCGGCATCCACATAGTAACGGTGTTATTGGTGCTTAATGGCCAGTAATATTGATCCTGGTGCCAGGGTGTAAATCCGCCGCCCGGTTCTTTGTACAACGCCTGGTCATGATAAAGGCGCACATTCTTTACGCCTAATAGTTGCGCCGCCACATTTGCAAATCTTTTTGCCAGTGTAAAATGTCGCACCTGCTCATCCACTTCCCACAAATTCATTATTTGTAAAAATGCTTTGCCATACGTATCTCTTTCGGCAAGCGCACGTTTTTCGGTATTGAATGCATACGCTGCGTTATTAATAACGTCCCTATAAGCAGACACTTCATCGGGCCGCAATAAACCTGCAAACGTAGTATGCCCGGCATCCTGGAAAGAATGTACCTGGGTTGGATCAAGCTGCACAAGATCATCTAATAAAGGAAGAGGTTGGGTTATATTCATAGCAAGATTTTTTCTTCCTCAAAGTAAGGGAAAATTTAGGGTTTGGTGTTGTTGGTTTTTTGTTTTTATACTTTAGGAGTAGGTAGCAAGTACAACACCTCGCACTGATAAACAGGAACGCTTGAGATTTTATTAAAGCAGAAAATTTTTTGTCCGAACATTTGTTTTCATGGCAGCATCGTTGCATCGCCCTCTTGTGCTATCGAAGCTTTGGGCAACGGCAAATCTCCAACCTTAGTCAACCCTCATTGAAGCATGCAACATGCTGTTTTGCAAAATTGTTTTAATGTTCCGTACGAACACCTGGTGGGTAGAAAAATAAATTAAAATATATAAAACGTTCGTAGGAACGCATGGTGCTAACGCAAATCTTTGCACCAAACGTTCCGTGGCTAATAAAAGTTTACACCTTTTAAAAAGGTGTAAACTTTTGTGTAGCACCAAACGCTCGCTATGTCCTCTCCAGTTCATAAACAGATCTATAAGCATCCTCCATCTTTTGTATTTCACTGTCTGTCAATTTCTCGAAATATTCCCTCCTTCGTTTTGGGAACACACCTTTATTCTGGTGTAAAAAAGTAAGCATCATATTAATAAGTTTATCCGGCATATCCACAATTCGTTGCAACTCTTTTTTCGCTTCATTATAGCGTTGAATAAAGGTTAACTCATCCGGCATGTCTTCTTCAATTGTGGCATAGATCGTTTCAACCAGGTAAATGCACTGGTCAGTTAAATCGGGGTACCTGAAATATCCCTCTATTTCTTTTTTATTAGTAATAACAATATCCCCATTCACGTTTTTGTCGTACCGTATTCTTTGCATTAAAGGTTTCGAATATTTTTCGAGGATGTTGTCATAGTCCTTTATGTTGCTCAACATGTGTGCTGATACCGGTATGATCAATCCCTGTGGTACGACCTTATCGTGAACCAATAAATCATGCATCAAAAACCTGTGCAGTCTTCCATTACCATCTTCAAAAGGATGAATAAATACAAAGCCGAAAGAAATAAATGCAGCCCTGATCTCAGGGTATATGCCTTGTGTTTTAATGGTCGCCGCCTTCAATCCTGTCATTAAAGTGGACAGCATTTCTGGTGGTGGGCATATGTAATGAATGTGTTCGTTGTACCCAGGCAAAGACTCACCCACATAGTTTTGAAAGTTTCGAAAATCGGAAGCAGCAAAGCGTGCATCAACAATCTCGTTTTGCAATTTAACGAGGCGGTCTTTAATTAATATTTCTTCATTGGTTTCATTACCTGCTTTTGTGAGTAAGGCAACAAATTTCTCCATCCTATCTGGCGAGGCTTGCTCCTTTTCAATTTCGTAGGAAGATTTGGTCTCCTTATTGTATAAATAATTGATCGCTCTTTTAAACAGGTCTTGTGGGTAGCTATCCTTCAGCTCTTTTATCTTGACTTTAATATCTTGGGATAACAGGTGATTTAGTTGCCTGGTCTTCCTGATAACGGGGCAAAAATCAGGCGATCCTAACAGGTTATTGTTGATGCGCCACCGGGCATTTTTTACTGTGTTACCGGTCACATATTTATCAGCCTCCAACAAATTAAAATAGTTGCCCGAAATTGCCCTCGGCAAATTGATACTCTTACCGGTAAGAAACTCATATAAAAAACCGATTTGCCGCTTATACTTACTTGCGTATGCTGTGGCAATAAAAACCTCGATGGAATCCCCGGGAATATACTCAAATACAGCCTTCAAAAAGTCGAGGTTTAAATCATCATACTTTAAAGAAAATTCCAGGTGCGCTAAAGGCTCGTCAGCAGCCACCCTGTACTTGGGGCCATACACCTGTTCAACATTTCCTTTTGAGGTTAGCTCAATGGATTCTTTGCTCCCTATGTAAGAAGAATGCGTTAATACAAAGCGAGACAACTTGTAGTACTCTTTTAGCCATTGACTGCCTACCGCTTCTAATTTCATAATTTGCCTTTGGTGAAAACGTATTTAATACTGTAAAATAGATATTCTGTATGGTAAAACGAATAATATTGGAAAATTTTACGGTAAAACGTATATCCATACGTTAGGAGAATTAAATATACCTGCCTAAAATAACAGTAAAACGGATAAAGTGTACTGTAAAATAGATAACAAGGCATAAGTAGTAGCCTTCGGATGCAAACTTGTGTAACACAAGTCTAATCTCAAAACAGCCCTCAATTGTTTACCTTTGAAATTAATGATTAAAAGGGTCTACATAGACACATCCGTGGTGGGCGGACAATTTGATAAAGAATTTTCTGCTGATACTATCCCATTTTTTGAAGCAGTAACAAATGGGCAAATCATTATCATCGTGTCCGACCTTTTGGAGGCTGAATTACTTAGAGCACCGCAACATATAAGAGACTTCTTGACAACACTTCCATCTCAGCAAATTGAAAACATAAGATTAACACAAGATGCTGCTGAACTTGCTGATCAATATATTTTAGCGAAAGTGGTTGGACAGACAAGTCGTGCAGACTGTCAACATATTGCAATGGCCACAACCATTAAAGCCGATGTGCTTGTAAGCTGGAACTTTAAACATATTGTAAACCTTGACAAAATAAGAGGTTACAATGGTATCAATTACCAGTTAGGACACAACATGATAGAAATTAGAACACCAAAAGAAATTATTAATTATGACAACACAAACTTATAATACACAACAGGGCGTGGTTAAGGATTTGCGTGCAATTCGTGACCAAATTAGCAGTGAAATTAAAGACATGACTTTTGAAGAAGAACGTGCATATTTGGACAAATTACTCGCTGACAAAGAAAAGTCTGCATCAAACAAAATTATTACTACAAGTAGAACTGGGCGTTAATTGCATTCAAATTTCACGAAGTATTGTCCTAATCAAACGGCTCAATTTCCCTTCACAGCCTCAAGCCTCGCAATTATTTCCAAATACCCGGCCTGGTCGATGAGCGACTTTACTTGCCTGGTACCAATTAGATTATTAGAATCCCGTTGAGTTTTCCAAACTGCGTTGGCGTAGTTTTCAAATGAAGTAATGTACTTTCTTTCATGGTCTGCTTTATACAGATCAATATAGCCGCGGAGCAGCACCGCATTGAACCAATAGTTATTTGGGTACAAGCCATTCTTATAAAAAAAGTTCATACTTGCTGTTGCAATATCCTGCGCCTTTTGCAAGTATTTTTTATCACTGGTTATTTGATAAAGGAGCACGTTACTTTGCAACATGGCGCCGGCGTTGTAAGTGTATTTTTTTTTATCAATCGTTTTAGATGGCAGCCTGATATTATCATAGTACAAGTTGTCCGGCGCCTTTAAATATTTGTCCACCCAGTTGTACAACAACAATGCAGTATCCAGGTATTTTTTTTCTTTGGTTGCTTTATAAAGCTGTAGTGCTATTATGATGCCGGGACCATTGGAGCAGGTATTCTTAGTACTGCTATCAAATTCTTTCCAATACAATCCGCCGCCGGAAGCTGTATCATAACCCGTCATCATGAACCCGTAAATGTCTTTGGCCAGATCCAAATACATTGGCTCTTTTGTCCGGTGATGAGCATCCAAATAGGCAATGCCGATCCATTGGTTATCATCATAAAAACGATCGCCGCCACCGAATGGCACGGCATAACTATCATATCCGTGGTGCGGCGCTTTGCGACTGTAATACTTATTGATCACGGTAACTAAAGGCTTCATGTAAGACTTGGTCGGCTCCAATGCTTCCATTTCGTTAGAGGCCTGTATCAATGCACATACAGGCCAGAGGTATGCATAAGTTCTTTCATCCGGTTTCAACACAGTTTTCTCTTTGAACATCGCTTTACTGCTGTCGTAAAAATAACTGTAAATATTATGGTAAACCGTGTCTATCCTTTGTTTGAAATCACTCCCCTGCTGTGCATTTCCTTTGAATGAAATACATAACACAACTATTGAAAAAACAAGGAATGACTTCAACCAAAATATTTGTTTACGCTTATTCATTTGCACTTAAATTTAATCAACCAGGTTCAATTGTTTCAATTCAGCCATTGCTTCAAAAAGCATGATACCACTCAACTGCATAGTAAGGTCTGTGGAATTTCCGGGAGCGGCATTCCAATCTCCGCCAAACAGCACCTGGCTTTTGTTCGTACCCTTGTTCCATAGCTTTTGCGCATTTGTTTTCATAAAATTTAAGTACTGTGTTTTCTTCGAACTTTCTAAGCCTCCATCAATAATAAGCCGATTGAAATAGCGCACAAAAACTCCTTTAAACAAACCTCCATCCCCGCCACCTTCGCTCTTTAAGGTGCCATTTGAAACATCAGTAAGCTGGCCACTTTGCAAAGTATAATCCGCAGCTTTAATGGCATCATTCAAATATCCCGATTGGTTGGTTATGGAATATAATTCCAATGCGGCACCGATAAATGTGCCCTGGTTATATGTAAATTTCCAACTGGTATTTTTATCGCCATTTGCGCCAATATTATCATACACCCATCCACTTGCGGGCTCATACAATACAGCCTTTTGCCAATCGTATATTTTTTTCGACCAGTCAAGATCATCCGGATTATTAAAAGTTTTATACAGCCTCGCAGCAAGTATTGCAGCGGGCAGATTAGAAGGTGCATTTTTAGAAGAATTATCTTTTCTCCACCAAATGCCGCCACCGAGCTCGGCACTCCAGCCACCCTTTATATCACTCCATAGCAATTGTGCAATGTCTTTATACTGTACATCATTGGTAGCTTTAAAAGCTCGGAGACAAGCAAGCGCCATCCACTCCATATCGTCATAATAATAACTGATATAAGTATTGCTGTTCTTTGTTTTTACCCCGGCCACAACCTCTTCCATTCTTGCCTTGATGGCTGCGCTGGGTTTACGCAGGTAGAGATCAACGAGTACATCGAGGGCATGTGCACTGGGCCAGTAATTTACCCATGCAGTGCTTGTGTTGGTAGCTGTAAAATATTTTCCGCCAGGGTTCCAAAAAAAGTTCAGTGATGTTTGTGCAGAGTCGGCAATCTCTGCCCATTTATAGACATACGCTACAGGACCCGGATTTACGGGAGTTGGGTCAGGCACATCTTCTTTAGATTTGAGACAGGAAGAAAATACGGTAGTGGATAATATTGCAAAGCAGATAGCTGCATTTTTATAAATTATTTTCATACAAATTATCATTTAATACTTAGAAATAAGTTTTTTTATAGGATGATGGTTAGCGTGTTTATGCTGAAAGAATTACTGTCGTACAAGAGTGCGACGCCAATGAAGCTGATAGCAGTACTTAGCCGGGCCCAAAAAATGTATTAGCAAAAAGCATAAACGCCGGCTAAGAATAACCAGCGTCGCTATGAAAAGAAAAGACTGCTATAAAAGTTTTTAATGTTTTGCATAGTTCTGCGTGTACACCCCATCGCTGCCACGGAGCGATACCCAGAAGTCAGCAGAAATCCCCTGTGTGAGATAATTGCGATCAAACTTCCATCCCCAATCAAACTGGCTGCTATTGTTCTGTGTAAGGTTAATAGTTCTGTAAGCGGCCGTGCTTGGATATTGCCCATCCTGCCCGCCGGGATCACCAAAGTTTGAGTTGATCCAGAGATCCTGGTCGCCGCTGCCGTTATTGATCACCATCTTATATTTATATCTTTCTTCCCGTCCCCATGGCATCGTTATCAGGTTCGTTGTCCAGCCATTGTAACGCCACACCCCATTGGAAGTATAGGGCAGCGTAAACCAAAATTCATTACCCTGGGCATACCAAAGCTGCACCGATTTTACTTCCGAAAAAGTGGCATTGATATTATTAAAATCGAGCACAATACGCATGATCTTATCAGCATCGGTATAAGGTGTGGTTCCGTTTACACCAATCGACTTGATGCCGGCATCGTCAAAGACATAATATTTACTGGGTGTGCCTGTAACACCATCCGTAAAATAATAGTCACCTGCCTTGAGTTTGCTGAATATTTCGAACACACCAGGACTTACCTGTTTCATCTTTAAAGCATTGGCCAGCACATCGCCTGATTCCGTGGCTGTGCCTACGAGGTAAACGGCTCCAGGCAGTGAGGCAAAACCTCCGGGTCTTTCCAAATCGATCACTCTTGATGATGCAGACTTTTGTACATTGGTACCCTTGGATGATAGCACCGTCCACTTGAATTTTTTTCTTTCGAAAAAAGCTGAACCACCAAGCGCTGCAATTTTGCTGAGATCACCATGGGTTAAAGTAAGTTTATTGTTCACTCCCCTGTTGTCGGAAACGACGGTATAAAATGGGTGAGAAAAATCACCGTTCTCCTGGTCGAATGCAACTTCATATAAAACGAGTGAACCATCTTCTGCTTTGGCCTGGTCCCATTCAAAAACCTCCGTAAGATTTGCAGCAGGCTTTAGTTTGATGAACTTGTTATCATCCGGTGTAAAGAAGCCTGCTACCGGGGTAATATTTAGATTGATGGCACGATCATTTTTTGAACATGCCGCCAGCAATAATATGGCAGAACAAAACAGCCCCAAATATTTGTTGAATTTATTTTTCATAACAATCGTTTTATTAGCGTTTTTAAACATGCTGGTGGAAGCTTTAGATATTTGTGTATCGGTTATAAATTTTAAGCGCCTTAATAATTTGGATTCTGGCTGATGTTGCCGTTCAATGCCCTTTCGGATGGAGGTATCGGCCACAGATAATGTTTGGTTGCATCAAACTTGCGCAATTGAACTCTCAGGTAACCGTTATCTACAGATGCATCGCCATATTTAGCGCCATGCAGCCAGCCATTCAAAACTGTTTCAGCAATTTTCCATCTCCTGATATCATCGATGCGCAAGCCCTCCATTGCAAACTCAACCCTCCTTTCATTTCGAATGATATCTGTCATATTTGTCGTACCGGGAAAATCAATTGCACCTGCATCAGTGAAGCCGGCACGTACCCTCATCGGCTTGATGGTTTTATCCCACACGGCAGCCGTCATCTGGTTAAGGGCTTGTTTTGCTTCAGCATAATTCAACAGTACTTCTGCATAACGGACCAGGTGTATGTTGGTACCATTGTTAAGACCTGAAGTATTATTCGGATCCCAATATTTTCTCCAGTAATAACCGGTAGAAGTTCCCTGCCCTGCGGTGCTGTATTCATTGCTGGCCGAAGCGCCCCCTGTTGTAGAACCAGGCTTGATATAAATAGTTTGTGTGCTGTTATCAGAATTCACCCATTTGTACTGATCGTACACTATGGTAGCAGTTAAACGTGGATCCCTGTTGGCGGCAATATTATTTTCATCGTAGCCGGAACCTGCGTCATGAATGGACTTGCCATTTTTCATAATGTATGCATCTACGAGTTCCTGTGATGGAGATAGGTTATTGGTACGGGCGCCCGCAGAGATGGGTGCAAAGTCGATGTATTCGCCCCATGTGCGCAGCGATGGAACATACTGTAGCGAAAACATTGATTCGTTGTTTACCTTATTGATCGTTTTGTCACTGAACAAGTCGCTGTAATTTGCGACCAGTCCATAACTGCCGTTTGCAGATTGGTTATTGATCAGCTCTTCGCACACCGTAACTACTTCTGCCATGCGATTACCTTCATACAGCAATACCCTTGATTTTAATGCAAGCGCAGCGCCTTTAGTAATACGCCCATTATCAGCAGCAGCATATTGATCTTTGGTAGGCAAGTCTATGGCAGCAGCATCTAATTCACTCAATACAAATGCAAGCACTTCCGTCTTTGATGAGCGGGCCACTGCTTTTGCTTCGTCGGGTGATACATCTGCTTTAAGCAAAGGAACATCTCCCCACCACTTCATCAGGTTGAAGTGATGCCATGCCCTCACAAATTTTGCTTCTCCTTTCATGCGTTCCTTTGTTGTTGCCGGAAGTGTCGTATTCTTATCTACATTTTCTAAAAAGATGTTGCAGGATTTTATACCGGTATAATAAAAAGCCCAGTCGCTTTGGAAGCGTGGAAGCGATGCAGTAAAGTTGCCGCTGGCGATAGCATCTGCGCCGGTGCTTACGCCCAGTTTATTAAATGCATTGTCACTCATTGCCTCATTGTAAAAAACATTGGAGCTGCGATAAATACCGCTGTAAATATTGTTGAGTGCATTATTTACATTTTCACTGCTCTGCCAAAAGGTCAATTCGGTGAACCTGTCGGACGGGGCAAGATCAAGCTTTTTGCAACCATTACACAGCAGCAGCGCCATGGTAGCAAATGATATAAATATTTTCATCTTAAGCATCGTTGAAATTTTTTCTTTTATTAAAAAGTAATGTCGATACCACCGCCATAAAACACGGGCAGGAAATAGGCCCTTGCACTATTAGCACCGGTTTGGAAACTGGTGTTATTGTTGAACTCTGTTACTTCCGGATCTATAAAATCAAGCTTGGTGAGCGTAACAATATTTTGTGCTGTAAAATAAAAACGCACGCTTTGCATCTTTGCTTTTTTTGATATGCTTGCCGGTAAGGTATAGCCTAGCTGAACATTCTTGAGCCGTATGTAAGCCGCGTCGAATAAATAGATATCCGAGCCGGTGCGATAGTTATTGGTATTGGCTGCTGATCCGGCTTCTGCAAGCCGCGGATATTTAGCATTAGGGTTGGTAGGTGTCCAATAATCAGTTTGATGCTCATACATAGTTCCACCATATCCAAAATGAAATGGCTCCACCTGCTCACCACGTATCATTGCATCTCTCTTACCTACTCCCTGGATAAAAAATCCAAAATCAACACCTTTAAAAGTTAAGTTATAAGTGAGGCCAAATGTGTAGCGTGGAAACGGATTGCCAAGAATGAACTTGTCTTTGTCATCTATCACACCATCGTTATTCTTATCAACAAATTTTAGATCGCCTGCGCTGACGGTGCTATTGGCAAATTTTGGATACTTGTTAATGTCATCGAGATTTTGATAGAAGCCATTTGTTCTGTATCCATAATAAACCGTAATGGGCTGACCGACTCGGCGCAACAATTCAAACTCTTCCTTTCGTTCTGATACTTCGGTGGCGCCGGATGTGAGCTCTAATAATTCGTTCAGATTATCAGCAAGATTTACCGCGATTGTATGCCTAAAAACCCGGCCCGGAACATTATAAGCGGCTTTTATTTCCCAACCACGGTTCTTTACTTTTGCCACATTGTAGTCTGGGAATGAAGCACCGAATAACTGCGGCACATCCCTTCTTGCATATAGAATATCGCTGGTGGTCTTATTAAAATAATCAAAAGAAAATTCGAGCCGGCGACGAAGTAATGTTGCATCAAAGCCAATGTTCATCGTGGCTGCTTTTTCCCAGGTAAGATCGGGGTTACCAAGATTAAATCCAGACCTCGGCACCACCACATTGTTGAATGCATACGCATTTGGAAAATTACTGAACGTTGTTTGATACTGGTATGCATTCACATTTTGATTGCCAAGAATACCATAAGACCCTCTCAGTTTTATATCACCGATATTTGTTTTTACGTTGTTAAGAAATGATTCTTCTGTAAGTCTCCATGCAGCCGCTACTGAAGGGAAAAATCCCCAACGGTTTTCTTTTACAAATTTGGAAGATCCATCATAACGAAAATTAAATTCCACGAAATATTTATCTGTGTAAGAATATCCTAATCTTCCAAAAACAGAATTGATGCTTGTTTCAATGGTGGCAGGATTTCCATTTGTATTGGTTCCATTCGTATTGAAGCTCCTTGGCTCTACAATGGTGGCAGTAGATGGGATACCTAAGGCAGCATCCGTTTGTGTTTTATACAAAGCGCTGGCTGCATCTTTTGATGATTCGTTGGATGATCCTGCAAGTACTCTTATTTCGTGCGCCTTGATTTTCTTTGTGTATTCGACAATTGCCTGCAAATTGGTAAACAACAATTTTGAATTTGCATCATATACTTCCCTGTCATTACCATAAGCTCCGCCCGGGGTAAACTTAAGTTCCAACCTCCTCCCGAAGGAAGTATTGGACCTAACGGTACCGCCAAACACACCACGTATTTTCAGATCTTTGGTGATAGCATATTCCGCATTCAGGTTACCAAAAATTTCATCATCATTGCTTTTGCGGTAGCCACCATTCTCCAAAATTGCTTTTGGATTAAATTGCGCTGACACCGGGTTGGTGAGATAATTGCCTGCTGTATCCTGGTAAGAATAATACAGGGGAACACGGGTGGCATCCACCATCAAAGTACCTGCATCGGAGGAATGATCTTTGCCCTGCACTTTTGCATAACTCAATATCGTATTCACCTTCAGGTTGCCATATTCAATGGTTTGATTGAACCGGATGTTATAACGTTTGTACCCATAGTCAGGACCGACGAAGTTGTTTTTTTGGTCGAAATAACCAAGAGAAAGCATGTAGGTATTGTTAGCGCCACCACCACTTACTGAAATGTTATGCGATTGCTGCGGAGCCTGGTGTAAAATATTATCTACCCGCCAGTCACCATCGCCCCTGTCTGCAAATTGTTTAATTTCTGATGGAGTAAAAGCAGGCGCCAGGCC
>JBDSAP010000387.1:0-26539 GCA_039922055.1 Ferruginibacter sp. | reverse complement strand
ACAGTCGCTTCCTTTTGTGGTGGCCACATAACTCGTTGGAATAGCTGCCCTATAACGTAAGATTACCTGGCCGATGCTATAACCATCCCCATCTACATAAAAAATACCTGATCTTGATTTTATAGCATCAACGGAACGCAATCTTTACATCTACTACTCCATTGTTGTCAATCCATAAAAAAAGGTTGAAGCCTTATGGACCTCAACCTCATTTTAAAGGGAAACTTTATTAATTGGAAAGAAACGAATCAAGTTGTTTGATGAACGACACCGGGTGTGTTACCTCCGGTATTCTTTCATTAATCACCTTCTCTCTTTGAGCTACCATTGTGTAACCTAAGGAAGGTAATTTGATCTTAATCGTTTGAAACCGGATAGTAGCCGCATTTTCTTTAAAAGATATAATAGGATCATCGGTAATCCTTATCATGTCTGTTATGTTCACTGCACATTTTTCCAGTTTTATATTCTGGTAAACGGATGTGAACTGCTGTACGGCTGTTATTTCCTCGTTCTGGATAATAGCCGGCTTCGAGATCCAATAAATAACATTGACAACTCCGGGAATCTTTTTTAATGATGATAATTCCATCTCCGTTATGTGTACGAAAACAAGTGAGCTAAATAATGGCTCCATTACCATCTTTTTACTTGAAGGATTCTTACCGGCAACTTTGTTAACCGGGTAAAAATTTTGAACTCCCTTTTTGGAAAGAATAGAAGCTACCTTCTTTTCCTGCTGGGGTTTTGTGTAAACTGCATACCAATTGCGTTTCATTCTTGTGGTGTTTTGGTTTGAAATAAATGCAGTAATTCACGAAATTAGATTTTCGTTTTCCAGGGAAGGTGGTATTGAAAATGGAGTCGGTAAATGAAGGGATATTAGAAAACTATGTTCAGAAGTAACACAAATATACATTTCTCCAATTAAAAACAAAATATTTTTTATTTAAGCTTTCTTCTCTTGTGCCAGCCCTATAAACCCGCCCCGTTTCTGCATAGTTCTTTTTGAACCAATCTTTAAACTTCGTCTTGCAATGCAATTGATGTGCCATTGCACATTCTATATATAACATTCGCAGTAGCCCGAATTCAGATTCCACAAAATGGAATGATTTTGCTGTTTTTTGTACACAAACACCCTTTACGGGGAAAAAGAAGAACAGGAATATGCCAGAAGGAGAAAGATTGGTTTGTATTAGAAGACTCATAAGTTCAACTCAATGCTTCCATACGCATGTCATCTACAGAGATTTTTTTAAGCGGTGTAATATTGGTACTTGGAGATAACTCCTGGTAACTGATCACTCGCAAATCTGGAAATCTTTTTCGAATGATATACCATAGCTTTTTCCTGGCCTCAATAGAAGTTAACACCGGGTAAAGAATATTGCCGTTTTGTCCGATCACCCTCTAAAAAGCTTGCAGAAAATTATTGATAAATGCATTATCGTTGCTATCCAGATCTGTATACAAAATGTTTTTCTCTGTTTGCTGATTGAGTAGGAAGACGGTAAGTGCGTATGAGCCATTCGTAAGTGAATTACCCAGGTAATTCTTTAAATTGATCCTTGCGAAATCAGCGTAATTATCCGGATCAAGCAGCCATATTTTATCCGGAGGATGCGGCGTAGTAAGCCTGTTATCAAAAACAATTTTATTGATGCCATCTGCCACCACGTAATCAAAGTCAATAATAGCCTGGTAAATGGTTAGTATAATTCTAAGGAAAAATACGGTCTTCAATAAGCGACCGCAGTACACGGCAAATAAAATAATCATCTGCCTTTTCAGACAACGATTCACACAGTGCAGGAATCGTTTCGTTTAAATCGTTCATGATCCCATAAACGAAGCATGCAATTGATAAGCCCTCGACTCATTTCATTTTGATGTGGATGATGAATAATATGACTGTAATTCTAATGAAAGTATTTTGCAAATCGACCGGCTACTGCCTGGTACTTGGACAAATATTCCTGCTACCACTGTATTACAACCTTGCCCATGCTTTTCCTGTTTTCGAGGTATTCATGTGCGGCGGCTATATCTGTCGCCGGAAAAACGGTTGCCGGCAAAGGGCTGAAAACACCACTTTCAGTTAATTGTATTACTGCTTCAAGACAAGCCTGTATCATGTGAGGTTTACTATCTGCGATTTTCAACATATTGAGGCCCATCATGGATTTTGAGGCCATCATGAACATGACGGGGTGGTAAAATCCAAACCCGATCGCTTCACTTAATTTTCCAAAAATATTCCTGTTGCTCATAGAGGAAGCTCCATAACAAATGATCTTACCTCCGGCAGCTAATGACCGGAATCCTTTCTTTACCGACTGTCCGCCAACTGCATCAAATATTACATCAACCCCCTTGCCGGTCGTAAGTTCTTTGACCTCCTTTTCAAAATCAGTTGACCGATAATTTATCGGGTGATGTGCCCCCAACGTTTTTAAATGAGCTATCTTTTCCTTGCTGCCTGCGGTTGAGAATATTTCGCACTGCTTATACTTTGCAAATTGTATAAGTGCTCTTCCTACTCCACCGGCTCCTGCATGTATCAACACTTTATCGCCTTGGTGCAGGTTCACCATTTCAGCGGCCGCGTAATAAGCAGTGCAATATTGTGTGGTAAGCGCTGTTGCTGTAGGCGTGTCTATCGAGACTGGTATTATTGCCACGCCGGTCGCATCTGTTAAGGCGTATTCTGCATAGCCGCCGAAACGGGTCATTGCTGTAACGCGGTCGCCCTTTTTTACGTGCTGCACTCCTTCCCCAACTACAGCCACTACTCCTGCTACATCATAACCCAATATGCAAGGTATGGGCGGAGCTTCTTTATACATTCCCCGGCGGGCCATTACATCGGCAAAGTTTAAACCGAAGGCTTCTACTTTTATGAGCACCTGTCCCTGGCCTGGTACAGGAATAGTTACTTCACGAATTTCAAATGCGTTGGCTGCCGCACCATTTTTTACCAGGAAGATCGCATTCATCGTAAAAGTATAAAAGTGATTAGTTGATTGCAGTAAATGAGTTTAGGCTTGAAAGGCTCAAATTTCAAGAGGCTTTCAAAATGAACTTAAGAAGAGCGATAGATAAAATAATTTTGTGATTGTTACCTTAATTTACCTGGCATAAGCTTCGTTATTTCCAACAAAGCAATTTTTTGTTAAGCTGGAATAAATTTCATCGAAATTGAATTAACGCAATGCCTTGTATTTTTTGGCGTAAATCTTTCGCCTTTAAATACATGGCCAAGATGGGCATCGCAATTTGCGCATACGATCTCTATCCTGCTTCCATCGGCATCCGGCAAATGCTTTATTGCTCCGGGTATCTCATCATCAAAACTTGGCCAGCCGCAGTGTGAATCAAATTTATCCTTTGAAAGATACAACGGCGTATTGCATCTTCTGCATACATAAGTGCCTGCCACCTTATTGTCGGTGTATTCACCTGTAAAGGGACGTTCAGTTCCTTTGTGAACGATTACGTACTCTTCTTCCTTTGAAAGTTTATTATATTCCATGATAGACGTATTTGATATTAACGAGGCAATAAAAATACCACTCTTTCATTTATGTTTGTTATTGGCTCTCATTTAGGTGTGCTGGTATGTATTTCTTTTAGAATGACCTGAAGCATCAGAAGGCAGCATTCTGCTGCAAAAAATATTTACCATAAAAAAAGTCCCTGCACAAAACAGGGACTGTACCAAAACTAACTGCCGCGAAAATTGCGATACTTTACGGATAAAATAAACACAACTGACGCAATGCAAAAATGCACAATATTTATGAATTAATGTTAACGATTATATATTTTCCTTCGTCTTTTGTAAACAAAAATTCAATCAAAAATGTAAATACACGTCGAACTTTGTACTGCGGCCGAAATATAAAGCTCAGAAGAATTTTCAAGATGGAAATAAACCTTTATACCGTTTATCGATTTGTCCTGGGAAAATCATCTTCTTCACCCCCGGGAATTTCGTCAAACGCCTGCCTGTCGCCATCTCGTATACCATCGTATTCAGCGGAAGGAGTGGTTGGTTTATGAGGCTTTTCGTAACTGTTACCAAGGCCTGGCACATCATCACCTATTCGATCAATATCTTCTTCTCCCTTATCTATTTCTAATGGATCACCCGGAATTTGGATATTGGTTTTACCAGGTTGCAATGGCTTATCATCCACCTGGTTTCTTTTCCCAAAAAACTCAGTTGGATTGGGATTGTTGATATTTAAATTGTCGGGCATGTTCTTAAATTTTAAAGGTGAGTAATGAATTATCATAATAAATTTTTATGCCATTAACTCTTATTTAATTTAAAAATATAAGCGGCGCCCGACAGGCTAAATTCAGCAGGCCGCAGTTCAAAAACTTAGTTACAATGTAAAGTTCCGTTAACGATTAGAGGGAATTTGCTTACAGTAAAGAGCAAATTGGGACAGGCGGAAAAGGCTATTTTATTTTATCATTAAAAGTTTTGAGTTGTGCCTCCATTTTACGATAAAGTAAGATGCTGGAAATGGTCTTTCTCAATCTTAAAAAAGCTGTCTCACTCTTTACCACATAATCAAACGCCTGGTGATGCATACAGTTAACTGCTACCTCAATGCTGTCCTGGGAGGATAACATAATAACGGGAATATGGGGCGCCTGCCTCTTTATTTCATTTAAGGTTTTCAGCCCATTCATAGCTTCTTTGTCCAGCCCGTCCAGGAAATAATCGAGGATGATAATATCAGGCTTCAAAGATAATTTTTCAAGGCATGCCTCCCCGGCCGAAAAGGTCTGGATAACAAACTCCTTGTCCCTCATAAATTCGATCTCAAAGGATTTAAGAAAAAGCAGATCATCATCTACGCAGAAAATTAATTTTTTGTTTTTTTTGGTCATAAGTATCTTATAATACGGATGAATAAATTATTTCACACCGCCCATGTATTGCTGTCAGGATTGGATTTTTGAATATAAATGTTCCCTTCAATGCAAGAAAAAAATGCTTCAGTTATTTTTTAGCGTACTGTTTTTTTAACAAAATGATCTCGGCTTGCAATTCTTCACGGGCCCTGTCGCAGATGTGTTCAATAGCCCTAACCAATCTTACCACCAATTGTCCATCCATTTGGCGGGTCGCCAGTTCCTGTATCTTTTTTATGGCGCTACCGTTTTCTTCATACATGCCCATTACATAAAAAGAAGGCCCTATTTTATGAGCTGCCGCATGTAATAATTTCCAGTCTTTTTTTTCCAGTCCCTCCTTCATAGCCTTTACTATTATTGGAGTTTGTTCCAGGTAAATATTGATCATCTCTATCATCAAAGCCGGATCAGATCTTGTATGTTGATTGAGGTAAGTTAAATCGACATGTTTTTCGGATGATGTTTGCATTGCATATCGATTTTGTAGTCAGTTCAATTTAGCTCATTTACTAAGGCTCAAGTTCTGCTAATAATCCGTTTAGATCCAATCTCTTTGTAAACATTTCTAAAGAGCCATCGGGTTTGTAGGTCCATTGTTCTTTCGGCCTGTCCCAATATAACTCTACTCCATTCCTATCGGGATCATCCAGGTAGATGGCTTCGGAAACGCCATGATCGCTTGCCCCCGTTAGCGGATATTTTGCTTTTACCAAACGTCTAACTATTTCAGCAAGATCTCTGCGGGTGGGGTAAACAATTGCTGTGTGATACAAACCTACGCCAATTTCCGGTGCAGGCGGCGCACCTTCGCTGTGCCAGGTATTTAGCCCGATATGATGATGATAGCCTCCGGCAGAAATAAAAGCGGCCTGTGTACCATACAGGGTTGTAACCTCGAAGCCGAGTAAGCCGCAATAAAATTCAAGGGAGCGCTCAATATTGGACACTTTTAAATGAACATGCCCGATCCTTGTTTGGGAAGGTACAGTGTATGATGGCTCCATTATATTCAATTGTTTACAGATGTTGCCTGCAAATTAGAAACCGAAAGGATGCAAAAAAAATACTTTTTTAAATAAGCCGAGCAGGCTAGCTAAACGTTGTAACGCGAGCTATAATAATTATCAGCCTTTTTCTTTTTGAGTCGGAATAATGAATAAAGGAATTTTTGAATGATGTAAAACTTTTCCGGAGATACTGCCCATGAGGATTTTTTCCAGGCCACGCCTGCTATGGGAACCCATCACAATAATATCTGCTGACAGATCTTTTGCAGCTTCCAATATCGAATCGGCACAATCGCCCTCTCCTACCAGTATCTTGATGCTATCATCATCCAGGTGCTTTTTTGATTGCTCTAAAAATTCTTTCGATGCATTTTTTAATTCGCCCAGGTCAAGTAATGGTACCATATCCGGCGAACTGAAACCGGTGTAACCCATTACCGGCGAATACTCCAGGGTGCTGTAATATGCTGAGTCTGCTATTACATGAATAAGTGTTACTTCCGCATCGAGGGCCTTTGCTAAAGCGTAACCTGATTCAGCGATTCTTTCGGCTGATGGATCATAATCCAATGCAATTAATACTTTTTTCATCTTACAATAAATTGTTGGTAAATAGAAATAGACGTAGGCAGGGACAAAAATATGCCCGTTCAACTAAATAGCCCCCTTTAATATTATAATAACCGTTAGCTGCTAAACATCGCCCCGGCGAATCACTTTTAATAACACCGCTATAATTGCTATGACCAGCAAAATATGAATCAATCCGCCAGCCTGGTATCCCAAAAAGCCGATGGCCCAGGCAATTACTAAGATGACTGCAATTACATACAATAAGTTTCCCATGACTATTATTTTAAATGAGTAATATCTGTTTATGTATATAAAAGTTTGCCAACTATTTTTTCGTTTTCAAATCAGTTGAAATATTTAAAAAGAATAACATGGGCTGCAATAAATAATAGAATGCCCAATATATTCTACAGCTTATAAAAGCGGTAGAAAACGTCGCTCATCTTTCATAATGGTCCAATATCTTATAGTTGGCAGGATTTTTCTGTAATAGGGTTGATTATTGTTGAGATATTGCATCGAAAATTATTGTACAATTAAAGTTATTGGAGCAGACTAAGAGCGATCTTTAAACTTTAATGCAACCGGACTGTTTATTACCCATCTATATTATTTGTAAATGAAAAAAAAAGCGATCGGTATATGGACCTTCACCAAAAAAGTGGTGCTTGAATTTATGGATGATAATGTAATGAAGTATGGCGCATCCCTTTCTTATTATACGGTTTTTTCACTGGCGCCAATGCTTATCATCATCATAAGTATCTGCGGAAGGATCTTCGGCCGTGAGGCCGTACAAGGTCAGTTATATTCAGAGATCAAAGAAATGGTAGGAAGCCAGGCTGCCATACAAATACAGGATATGATAAAGAATATCCATCTCACAAAAGACTCGCCTGTAGCCACCACGGTTAGCATTATTGTGTTGTTGGTTGGGGGAACCGGTATGTTTGGAGAAATACAGGATTCGCTAAACAGGATCTGGGGTTTGAAAGTAAAAGCCACAAAGGCCTGGTGGAAACTGATCTTGAGCCGTCTGCTTTCTTTTTCACTTATCATAAGCCTTGGTTTCGTAATGATGGTATCACTACTTTTAAATGCAGTGATCGCCATAGTTGGTGATCGGCTGAATAACCTTGTAGCCGGTGTCGACAGAGTTTTTATCCCGGTGATTGACAACCTTCTCACCTTTACCATTACCACGCTTTTGTTTGCTGTTATTTTTAAAGTGCTGCCTGATGCAAGAATAAAATGGAAGGATGTTACGGTGGGCGCCTTTATTACCGCAATACTTTTTACATTAGGCAAAATAGGTATTGGCTTCTACCTGGGCAAGAGCAATTTGGCCACGATCTACGGCGCTGCCGGCTCCGTTGTGATCATTATGATTTGGGCATACTATAGTTCTGTAATACTCTATTTGGGAGCGGAGGTTACAAAAGTTTACGCAACGCAATATGGTGGCAAAATTCAACCAAGTGAGTTTTCAGAATGGATCATTATTGAGCAAATACCTGTTGCTAATGCTACCTTAAAAGAAGAAGTTTTGAGCACCAATCCAAAACCGTAAATTTCGTCATGCCATTCAAGGTTCACCAAAATTCACCTGGCTGGTCTGTCTTTCAAATGCATTTTTACTTCTTAGTATTTACTTCAGCTTCGTTGGAAGGGTTTGAAAAAGCGGATCCGATTTTATGCATGAGCGATGAAATCGGTCCCTCCATTTTGTTGGTATTATCATCAAGACTTTCTTCATCCACCACCTGGCCAATATGTAAATCCTTTGGTAGGTATTTTAAGAAGTTGTTCGTTTGGTTAGAGAGGAATTTTTTAACATCCATAATAGTCGCCGCCGGTGTAACTTCCTTCCGCACTATCGCAACAGCTTCGTTAGCGATCTCATTCATTTCAGTTAGAGTATCATCGTAAGACCTGGAAGAATACTGGGCTACCTGGTGCACGGCTTCCATACTGTTATATCCAAAAAATTCGCTTACCCAACTTGAGGAAATATCTCCACGCAGAATGCGTTCGGCATTCTCATCCTTGCCACTATAAGAGTAAAGGCCCGTCAACACCGCTGGTATAGCTGCCTGGCTAAAAGCATGCTCACCTGTTGGCGCATTATCTTCCTTTACTGTTTCTGTGTTTGGATCAATTTTTTTTAAAGGCGGATAATGAAGGTTATTTTGTATTGTTTCTAAAAGATTGGTAGACATAAAAAGGTTTTAATAGTGAAGCAATATCTTACTTACGCATGGAGCAAAACCATGCCAGAATATATCAACAATTGAGATTGCTGCAACCTTTTTATTTGTGCCGATTATCTTAATTGCCGTCAAAAGTGTGAGCTAAAATGCCTGGTACCGCACACAATAATAAACTACTGTGTAGAGTGAAAATCTTAGAAAATTAAAGGGAGATCATTATGCCTGTGCAGCAGGGCCACCAAATGTAAAAGGAACCTCAATCTGCTCCATATCCTGGATGGCTCCGTTAGCGGCCTCAAATTTCTTTACATTATCGATCATTGCCTTCATAAAACGTTTGGCATGAAAAGGCGTTAATATAATGCGGCTCTTTACCTTGCTTTTAGGAGTGCCCGGCATCACATTTACAAAGTCTATTACAAATTCAGCATGGCTGTGCGTAATGATGGCGAGGTTTGCATATTGTCCTTCAGAAATTTCTTCAGAAATCTCAATATTTAACTGGCCTTGCTGTTCTGGTAAACTATTCATAGTTGATTATTTAAAAAGCAAAGATAATTACAAAGAGCTCCGGATGGTAAGGCTCTTGTAAATAAGTATTTTGATAAAATTTATTGTAACGGAAACAGGCAACTGATCTTATTAAAACTGGTACATTGCCTGCACCTTCACTTCAGTACGCTTATTACCCATAATCTCATCAAGCCCAGAGCCGATCACTGTTTTGTTATTGTAAATAGTTTGTGCCCATCGCAGCCATACGGCCAACTTCCTTGTGACATCGTAATTGAAGTTGACATAATAACGGAAACCTTTATCATAAAATACCGGGATGGAATAACTATACAAAACATCATTCTCAAAAGCGTACAGCCTGCTATCATAACCATCTGTTTCAAAATATTGCAGGCGAATACTCCCCGCATATCTTTTCATCATGGGCTTTATCACCATATCTGTATAAGTCAAAAAAGCATTTTGAGCGCCTCCACCTTTTTTATCAAACCATACCATCTCCACCCTGTTGCGCAGGGTAAGTGTACGGTTCAATTTATAGCTGATATGAGAACGGAGATTCTGCCTTGGCTTCGGCACTACAGGTGATATAATTAAAACATCCGGGTTATAGTTCTTAGCCTTTGATTCGGTGCGGTAGCGAATATACATATCGAGTTGCTTATTGGGCCTATAGCTTGCCTGCAACATAAAATCGGTTCCTGTTGTAGGTGCATCCACCAAATATTTCAACCACGGAAATTTATAAAAGTCCGCATAAGCATCCAGTCTCCATGCATTGTCCGGGCGAATGGTGATACCTGCAAAAATCCCTTTTTCATTATTCGGAAAAGTGCTTTCGGTAAATGCATTCGTGTATAAGGATTGGTAGCTTTTTGAAATGCTACGGTGCAAAATACTCATATCAACTTTTGGATCCACACTTACAATTAAACCGTTCACAAATGCCTTATCAAAATTGTTGGTAATGGCGGCTTCGCCAAAAAAATGGAGGTTCTTAAATGTATAGCTATAGTCAATGCTATAGTTCCCCAAGCTGCTGCCAGAAAGCGCATATATATTGTAAGGGTCAGCAGATTTATTTATGGGTAATTTAAAATGGTATTGAACACCATTCACACCAACATGAAGATTTTTGAAATTGTAGGACAGGTTGCCACCAAATGTAAACTGCCGCTGTACGCCACGATCAATAGATTCACTATTGGTCCTATGTAAACCCGAGGTTTGCAACGACGAAACAAAATCCTCATTATTCAGCGTATCCAACACAAAATTAGCATCTACTTTTTTGTAGGAAGCAAACAACGTCGCTTCTAAATTATTCTTTGCAATCGTGATACCAACGCCGCGGTGAAAATTTATTTCTCCTGCTGAGTTATAGGGCCGTAGCACTGAAAGCTGTCGTTTAATATTTGTTACATCCGGCCCTTTTTTAAACGCAAGGCTTTGCCATTGGGTAAGTCCCTGGCCGAGGTTCACTGTAAAGTCGCCTATTGCCAGCGACTTTATGATCCCAATATTTCTGGCAAAAAGATGCGCTGAATAAAAATCAAATCCGTTTTTTTGAGCGCCCTTAAAAAACTCTTCCCCCGCATCTTTTTCACCAACTATACCATACTGCAATAAATTTTTGAATTGATACTTGTATCGCACATATAGTCGTTGGCGGGAGCCGGGGTAATAATTATTGGTGGTTGCAGGATCGAGTTTGAAACCCTTTTGTTCTTCCAGCACCTGTGTTACCCTTGCAAGAATTGTATTGGTTCCGCCACGCATGCGTTCGCCAATGGACGTGATCACATTTTGCGGTGTGCTAACGGTAATGTATGGCCGGATGCGCTCGATAGTGGCCAGGTCAAGTCCTGGCACAGATTGTAATTCATAAATGCTGATGAAATTACCAAACAGGTTCCTGTAAGAAATGATATTCTGCATTTGTATCGGCGACAATACAGATAGTTCCCTTAACGCAGCAATGTCTGCTGAATTCAGGTTAACAGGGTTTTTCAGGAACTGCCGCATCGATTGTAAAAAGGAATCATCTTCCGTTTCCACATCTTCATTGTTTTCTGTAATTGCTTCCAGTTGCTGTTCAGCAATATTGGTGGCAGGTACTTCCGGCACCTGCGATAATGCCGGTGTAAATAATCCCGTTGCAAAAAAGCATATCACACAAACGACACACTTGCCTTGTAACAGAGCGTTCTTTTTTCGCGGATGAAAACCAGGACTTATGTATTGATGAAAGTGCATTCCTGTATTAAGCAAATATTTATTCTGTAAGAATTATTAGGAGTAAAAGCTATTGATCACCAAAATTCATGATCAACAAAAGGCCGGGAGAAATTCCCAACTGCGGATGATAGCTCCCGGTGATGTCGAGTCTTAATTTGTTCCATCCAATACCCACACCTGCATACCCTGACGATGATGCAGAAGAGATCACCGCCCTTGCAAAGAATTGTTTCATAAAACGGTACTGCACACCCGCATTCACATTTACGGGATAATCCTCTTCTTTCACTACTTCTGCACTTACAAAAAATTGTTCAGAAGCATCGTAACCCAAACCCATTTTATAAGCTGCCGTGAGTTTTTCGTCCGACTTGGAGAATTTACCACCAACAGGGTTGTACACATGCACACCCATATTCAGTTGATCGGTGAGATGGACCATGGCTCCGATCTCGAAATTTACAGTACTGGCATTTGAATACGAAGGCACCCGGTAACCGTAATAATTAAACTGTATCCCAATGTCTACTTTCGATCCAAGGCTTCTTGCATAAGCAAGCCCCACCTGGCTTTCGTTGAAAGATTTATAACCGGCATATTTAAGGTTCACACCAAAATTTCCCATTTTAGAAGGTATTGCGACGGCAGCAGCATACATACTTGTTGCATTTAATAAAAAGCGCCTTTCACCATACACACCCGCAGCCCCATCCTTTACCTGGGCAAGCGCCGCCTGGTTGTTACCAAAAGAAAACACATCTGTATGTTGCGTACTGTAAGCTCCCAGGCCAAGGTAAACCGCCGAAATAGGCTGACGAAGTGATTGAGAAACTCCGCTATGACTCAATAAAATGCTATGAATAAGTATGAAAAGTAGGTATTTTCTCAAAAGAGTACGGTTTATACAGAGCAATATAAAGATAAATTGAATAGTCTGTTTAATTGTGATAACTGCGTGGACAAATGAAAAGTACCACAGTAGTTTGACAATGATCTATCGGGATATTTAGTAGTACCATTGTTAAAGAAGACCAACTCCCGGCTGTGATTGGGCTTTTAAAACATTTGTTATTACTTTTGCGCATGCAAATTTTAGATGGTAAGATCGTTTCACAGGCAGTAAAGGATTCTGTAAAAGAGAAAACAACACAATTGAAAGCAGCGGGTAAAAAAACACCCCACCTTGCGGCTGTTTTAGTTGGATCTGATGGCGCAAGTGAAACTTATGTGGCAAGCAAAGTAAAAAGTTGTGAAGAGGTTGGTTTTAAAAGCACCCTCCTCCGGCTGGATGCATCCATCAGTGAAGATGCACTTGTGGAAGCAATTGAAAAGTTAAATGCAGATGAAGATGTGGATGGCATTTTGGTACAATTGCCATTGCCAAAGCAGATCAGGGAAGAAAGAATTATCACCCTGGTTGCACCGGGCAAGGATGTAGATGGATTTCACCCGGTAAGCGTAGGTAAAATGGTACAGGGACTTTCCACTTTTATTCCCGCCACTCCCTACGGAATACTATTGATGCTGGAACATTATCAAATTGAAACAAAGGGAAAGCATGCGGTGGTCATTGGCAGAAGCAATATCGTAGGCAGGCCAATCAGTATCCTGCTTAACCGAAATACTTACCCCGGCAATTGTACGGTTACGGTATGTCATAGCCATACAACTAATTTAAAGGAACTCTGTCTTCAAGCGGATATCATAGTAGCAGCACTTGGAAGGCCCGGTTTTTTAACTGCCGATATGGTAAAGGAGAATGCCGTAGTAATAGATGTAGGTATCACCCGTGTTGCCGATGCATCAAAAAAAAGCGGCTTTGCAATAAAGGGCGATGTTGATTTTGCAAATGTATCGCCAAAGTGCAGTTATATAACACCGGTTCCGGGAGGTGTTGGTTTGATGACCATTGCGGCATTACTAATGAATACATACAAAGCCTGCACGGAAAAAGATTGAGAATAATAAAACCCTTTTTGTCCGGGCAGTTGTTTTTCATAGCATCATCCTTGCGTCGCACTCTTGTACAATTGAAGCTTTGGGGAACAACAATTGACCATTGACCGTTGACCATTGACCATTGACTTATTGACCATTGACTTATTGACCATTCACAATTCACCACTTGACAGCCTCTCTATATAATCCAACAGTTTCTCTCCCGGTAATGGAGCATTTTTATACCATACAGGGCGAAGGATTTCACCAGGGAAGAGCAGCATATTTCATTCGCCTTGGCGGCTGTGATGTGGGATGCGTTTGGTGCGATGTAAAAGATAGCTGGGATGTAAGTAAGCATCCGTTAATGCCGATCAACGCCCTGGTATCGATAGTAACAGCAACACCCGCAACTCTTGTAGTAATCACGGGTGGCGAACCATTGATGCATGATCTCACCACCATCACTGCGGCATTAAAAGAAAAAGGATTGGAGATAAACATAGAAACTTCAGGTGCATATCCTTTGAGCGGAACGCCTGACTGGATCTGCCTTTCTCCGAAGAAATTTAAAGCACCACTGCCGGGGGTTGTACCGCAGGCCAACGAATTGAAAGTGGTAATATTTAATCAATCCGATTTTAAATGGGCGGAGCAATATGCTGCAATGGTATCACCGCAATGTAAGTTGTTTCTTCAGCCGGAATGGGACAAAGCCGCAATAGTAACGCCAATGATCATTGAATACATAAAACAACATCCACGCTGGGAACTTTCATTGCAGATACACAAGTACATCAACGTTCCATAAAGCGGTTCATAGTTTATGGTTGACAGTTCATGGAAGACACTTTAACAGTATCCCAATAAAACTGTCTTCATTTCGTTTTACCTTCACATCTTTTATTGAAAATTGAATGCGAATGTTCCATCATATGAAAGCCCTGATTGCCCTGATCATATTAATATGCGTTAGTTTTTATTCATCGAATGCCCAATGGTACAACCCTGATAAAGTGAATAAAAAAGCAGGCCAAATATATGCCCGTGCTTACGAAGACGCACAGGATCAAAAATACGTTTCGGCCATTGAGAAGATAAACAAAGCACTTCAGATCGAACCGAAATTTGTGGATGCAGTTTTGTCCCGTGCCGGCATCTACGCCGAAATGAAAAAGTATGATTCTTCTGTGATCGATTTTGAAAAAGGTTTTGCAATGGATTCTGTTTACTGTGTTAATTACTTGCTCCCCTACTCTATTTCGCTTGCAGGTTTAGGTCAATTTCAAAAAGCCCTTAATGCTGTTACCAGGTTTTTAAAAGAGCCTTTAAATTCTCAAAGTACCCGCGCAGGAAACTATCGTAAAACTGTGTACGAATTTGCCTTGAATTACGAAAAGAAACATCCGTCCAACAACTACGTTTTTGCACCAAAGAATTTAGGCGACAGCATCAATTCAAATGCACTGGAATATTATCCTTCATTAACTATCGATGGCAACAAATTGATCTTCACCAGGCGGGTATCCGGCGATGAAGATTTTTATGAAACAGACAGGGTAAATGGAACATGGACAACGGCCTTACCACTTGGCGGCAAGGTAAATACTACCTTCAATGAAGGCGCACAAAATATTTCACAGGACGGCGAATGGATCATATTCACCGGCTGCAATTATCCCGAGGGCCAGGGAAGCTGCGACCTATACATATCATACAAAACCAAACAGGGCTGGAGCGAACCTGAAAACCTTGGACCTACTGTCAACACTGAGTTCTGGGAGTCTGCTCCATCGTTTTCGGCTGATAAAAGAGATATCTATTTTAGCAGTAACCAGCTTGGTGGTTACGGCGGCAAAGACATTTGGGTAACCCATCGGGGCATTAATGGAAAATGGGGCAGACCGGAAAACCTCGGATCGAAAATAAATACCACAGGCGACGAAAG
This sequence comes from Ferruginibacter sp., assembly GCA_039922055.1. GTDB lineage: Bacteria > Bacteroidota > Bacteroidia > Chitinophagales > Chitinophagaceae > Ferruginibacter. The sequence continues at coordinate 11,174 of JBDSAP010000387.1, read as the reverse complement.
TTGCCCCTTCATGTTTGCGGATAACCAAACACTTTTTTTTAATAGTAATGGTCATCCCGGCTACGGACAAGCAGATCTATATTTTTCCAAAAAAACCGACAGTTCGTGGACTGTTCCGGAAAACCTTGGCTACCCTGTCAACACCATTGATGAGGAAGGATCATTGATAGTGGCCGCTGATGGAAAAACGGCTTACTATGCCAGTGACAAAGGCGAAGGAAAGGGAGGGCTGGACCTATATAGCTTTCAACTAAGGGAAGACATTCAGCCTCCAAGAACACTGTGGGTAAAAGGACGTGTATTTGATGTAAAAACTAAAGACGGGCTGCCTTCTTCGGTGGAACTAACGGACATCAATAGCCGTAAGCTGATCAGTCGATTGCAAACTGATGAATATGGAAATTATTTAACGACATTACCAATAGGAAAAGATTATGCATTCAATGTAAACAGGAAAGGCTATTTATTTTTTTCTGAAAATTATAACCTGAGTGATCACAGCATTGATTCTGTTTTTACAAAAGATATTCCGCTGCAACCCATTGAAGCAGGCGCAGCAATCGTTTTAAAAAATATATTTTTCGACAGCAAGCAAACGGAGCTAAAACCAGCCTCCACCAGTGAACTGGATAAGGTAATTCAGTTGATGAATGATAATCCCAAACTAAAGATCCTCATCAGTGGCCACACCGATAATATTGGCAAGCCTGCTGATAATCTTGCGCTGTCTAAGGGCCGGGCATTGTCGGTGATCAGTTACCTGCTGGCAAGCAGGCAGATCGCCAAAGAACGTTTACAATCCGTTGGCTTTGGCGAAACCAAACCTATTGCTGATAATAATACCGAAGACGGCAAAGCTCTGAACAGGCGCACTGAATTAAGTGTGATCAGTAATTAAGAATCGAGGAAGGTTTATGGTTCATAGTTCATAATTGATAGATGAACAACCGCAAACCATAAACCATCAACTATTGCCCCTTCACTCTCCGCTTTCCTATGAACTATCAACCATGAACGACCGAGTATTGTTGCAGGCGGGATATTCATTGATCGTCGGGCCCAAACAACTGCCGAAGAAAATTATAAAACTGAAGTTAACAACAAAAAAGCTTAATAGATATTCGTCAACCCCGAACTAAAAGTACGGCGATGCAAACTGCTGAAGTTCCAATGTTAGCCCCGTTTGTTGCAATACTTTTGCTGTGTGATGTGCTATTTGGTGTAGAGTTTTGCACTATTCGTTTTTAAATATTCTTTGATTTGCTCAAAGCTCATATTTGCCATTTCTAAAGATATTTTGTCCTTGATGGCTCTAAAAGTTTTGACTGTGTCAAATTCTTTTTCTGGCTTTTCTTTTTTAGTTTCAGTCTTCATATTCTAAAATTTCTTTTGGCGAACGTATTTCTAATGCTTGATAATTTGAACGAATGTTAATCGAGTTATAGCCACGAATTCTGTAAACATTTACGATATGTTTAAAATTCCAACTTATTAAAATGTCTGCCTTATAAATTGTCGCAGTAGCAATATGTATACAATCGTCAAAACTTGTTGGCCCTACAACTTTTTCTGCTACATATTTAGTTGCAAGAGTCAAGATTTCGTCTGTTACGATTACTCTTTCAATATTCTGTTTGGGCAGATTCTTAAAATGTTCCCTCACATTTTCTGGCGCATTCGATAATTCTGTTTCCGTTAAGTCTGAAAATACACAAATTATTTGTCCCAACTTAACTCTTTCAAAAAGTTGTAAGGTTGCTTCATCAAATTCTTTGTCAAACGCACCACCAAAAACAGAAGTATCAAAATAAAATCTTTGCATTTTGTCGATTTATAATTTCTCCCGTAAAGATAATGTTTCCCTCACTTTTTGTCAATTATAGGGTGTCAAAACGCATAGCACACAACTATGAACCTGCCTCTTCTTTGCTTATTAACCGGCATCGAATTAACAGTGGCGACAAATATTTTCAAATTGTTTAATACAATTTTTATATTTGAGTAAACCTTACTGTACCCATGACTGATGACTTACTCTACCAGGTAGCCCTAACCCTGGTTCCCAATATTGGCGATGTGCATGCAAAAGCCTTGATCAACAGGTATGGCAATGCAGAATCGATTTTTACAGCAAAGAGAAAAGACCTTGAACAAATAGAAGGCATTGGCACTGTAAGGGCCAATAGCATCAAAGCATTTACAGATTTTGAAAGCAGCGAAGATGAAGTAAAATTTATAGCCCAATACAAGATCACACCACTGTTTATTACTGATGAAAAATATCCACGCCGTTTATTAAATTGTTATGATAGTCCTACCCTGCTTTATTACCGTGGCAATGCAGATTTAAATACATCCAAAATAATTTCAGTAGTAGGCACAAGAGGCAATTCCGAATACGGCAAATGGGCCTGCGAAAAGTTTTTAGAAGAACTGGCGGGGGAGAATATCCTGGTGATCAGTGGCCTTGCATTTGGCATCGATACCATTGCACATAAATCAGCGCTTAAAAATAATTTGAGTACAGTGGGTGTGCTGGCACATGGACTCGACCGCATCTATCCCGTACAAAATAAAAGCCTTGCAAAACAAATGGTTGAACAGGGAGGTTTGCTTACAGAATTTATGAACAACACCATCCCCGACAAACAAAACTTTCCCAAACGGAATCGTATTGTAGCAGGCATGTGCGATGCACTGGTGGTGGTAGAGTCAGGCAAAAAAGGAGGTTCCCTGATCACAGCAGAACTCGCCAATAATTACAACAAAGATGTTTTTGCTTTTCCCGGAAGAACGAACGACGCTAAAAGTGAAGGCTGCAATTATCTTATCAAAAACAATAAGGCCGCCATAGCAACCTGCGCAGGCGACCTGCTTGAAATGATGAATTGGAGCGAAACGAAAAAGGCAAGCCCGAAAAAACAAAGAGAATTATTCATTGAGCTAACTCCCGATCAACGGGTGGTCATCGATATTTTACAATTACAAAACACCATCCAAATAGATGAGCTGCACCAGAAGGCAGGTCTTAGCAGCAGCGCAATAGCAGCGGCATTATTAATGCTCGAAATGGAAAGCCTCGTAATATCCATGCCCGGCAAGGTGTACAAATTGGCGTAGTTAATTTTAATTACACGAATGATAAAAAGCGAATTACACGAATTAATACATTAACCATAGCCAATTCGTGTAATTCGTGAATAAAATTCGTGTACCCATTTCTATCAGTTTTCGAATTTTCAAATTTTCCTCTTACCTTCGCCTATGGCAACAATAAATAACGCTCCGGCTCAAAACAAATCCAAAAAATTTTTCGGTGAAGGTCTAACTTTCGATGACGTCTTGCTCATGCCTGCCTACTCGCAGGTACTCCCGAGAGATGTCGATATTACCACTACACTTACTAAGTCTATCACGCTTCATGTACCCATGCTAAGCGCTGCAATGGACACCGTTACAGAGGCAGCCCTTGCTATTGCACTCGCAAGAGAAGGCGGTCTCGGTATACTCCACAAAAACATGAGCATTGATCACCAGGCAGACCAGGTTAGAAAAGTAAAACGCAGTGAAAGCGGGCTGATACTGGACCCGGTAACACTTACTCCCGATGCAACTATTGGCGAAGCCATTCGCATGATGCGTGAAAATAAAATTGGTGGTATTCCGATAGTGGATGCGGCCAATAAATTAGTTGGCATTTTAACAAACAGGGACATACGGCTGGAAACAAACTTCAAGGAAAAAGTAGGCACCGTAATGACAAAAGATAACCTCATTACTGCACCGGAAGGCACTGATTTAAAAAAGGCAGAGCTGATATTTAAAAAGAATAAAATAGAGAAATTACCTGTCGTCAACAAGTCTGGTAAACTCATTGGCCTCGTTACTTTCAGTGATATACTGAAACTGAAATCACACCCGCATGCGATCAAAGATTCCTTTGGTCGCTTGTTAGTAGGCGCAGGCGTTGGTATCACAAGCGATACTATGGACAGGGTAGCTGCTCTACAACATTCAGGGGTAGATGTTATTTGTCTCGACAGCGCACATGGCCATACAAAAGGTGTAATGGATGCGCTAAAAAATATAAAGAAAACTTTCAAAGGATTACAAGTTATTGCTGGAAATGTAGGTACAGGAGCCGGTGCAAAAGCATTAGCCGACGCTGGCGCCGATGCCGTGAAAGTAGGTATTGGCCCAGGTTCTATTTGTACTACCAGGATAGTTGCGGGCACAGGTGTTCCGCAGATCACCGCCGTTATGGAAGCTGCGGCTGCATTAAAAAACAGGAATGTTGGTATCATCAGTGATGGTGGCATTCGCTATACCGGCGACCTGGTGAAGGCGCTTGCTGCGGGAGCCAGTTGCGTGATGATGGGAAATGTATTTGCAGGTACGGAAGAAAGTCCCGGCGAGTCTATTATTTATGAAGGACGCAGGTTTAAACAATATCGTGGAATGGGTTCGCTCGGAGCAATGGCGCAAGGCAGCAGTGATCGTTACTTCCAGGATGTGGAAGCTGATATTAAAAAGTTTGTACCCGAAGGCATTGAAGGCAGGGTTGCATTTAAAGGCCCACTAAGAGAAGTAGTGCATCAATATACCGGTGGATTAAGGGCGGGTATGGGTTACTGCGGTGCAAATAATATTAAGGCGTTACAAGATGCTGTTTTTGTAAAGATCACCAATGCGGGTATGAGAGAAAGCCATGCACATGATATTGCGATTACTAAGGAAGCACCTAATTATAGCAGGTAAATGGAATTACAAAATCGTTAGACAAACAATTAATTTTAGTTCAGACACACATGCAAACAAGATTCTTTAAAACAACAGCCTGCATCATTCTTATTGTTGGTTTGTCTTTCATTTCTCCATTTTCTTTTTCCCAGGATTCATCCCACACAAGAATATCATTACTCACCTGCACTCCGGGGGAAGAACTTTATTCTACTTTTGGACATACCGCCATTCGTGTAATTGATAGCAGCAGTGTATCTGATATTGTTTTCAATTATGGCACATTTGATTTTGATGCCCCGGGGTTTTATACAAAATTCATCCGGGGAAAATTGTTGTACTATTTATCCGCAGAAAAATTTGATACTTTTAAAATTGCCTACCAGGCAGAAAACCGCGGCATTACAGAACAGGTGTTAAACCTGGATGCCTCGGAGAAGATTGCCCTCATGGAAGCTTTATATGAAAATGTAAAACCGGAAAACAGTTCCTACAAATACGACTTCTTTTTTGATAACTGCACTACGCGGCCACGGGATATGCTTGTAAAATACAAAAAGAATCCGCCGACTTTTAAACCGGTGATGCCTGCTGGCACAAGGTTTCGGCAGGCTATCCATTTATACCTTGATCAAAATGGAAAGGACTGGAGCAAGCTTGGGATTGACCTGTTATTGGGCGCTCCTACAGACGCAGTAATGACCACGGCTCAATCGCAATTTCTTCCGGACAACCTGATGAAAACATTGGATAGCAGTAGCCAGGATCATCAATGGGCGCTTACTCACACCAGCTTGTACACACTTGAAAAAGCACCCGAAGAGAAAAGCATATTCAATCCACTTGTAATTTTCTCCTTACTTTTTGTCATCATTTTCTTATTAAGCTTTTCTCCAAAGCCAGCGGTGAAAACTTTTATCCAGGGCTTTGATGGAATCTTCTTTTTCCTTACCGGTGCAATGGGTATCCTGTTCATTTTTATGTGGACCGGAACCGATCATTCCATGTGCAAAAACAACTATAATTTATTTTGGGCCTGGCCTACCCACCTGGTAATTTCTTTCTTTGCGCAAAGTAAAAAATCATGGGTGAAGAAATATTTTGCATTCACTGCTGGCGCCCTCATTCTACTACTGGTGCTTTGGTTCTTTTTACCCCAGCAAATGAACAATGCGTTGATACCCATCGTGCTCTTACTGATATTCCGGAGTTATATAATTGCTAAAAGAGGTAAAGGGAAAGTTTCCTGATAATTTTTGTAGATTTGGTTATGAAGACGATAGTATTAGAACTTCCAGACACAGTGAATATAAACGAGCAGGAAGCAAAATCCCTTTTGGCGGCCAGGCTTTATGAGAATGGAACATTGTCTATCGGACAGGCGGCTGATTTAGCCGGTTATTCTAAAAGAACTTTTATGGAACTTCTAAGCAAATATGAAGTTTCGATCTTTAATTATCCCGCCTCAGATATAGAAAAAGATCTATCAAATGCACAAAGCTATAATCTCTGATACGAGTTGTCTTATTCTACTCGAAAAAATTGGTGAACTTGAACTTTTACGTAAACTTTTCGGAACGATAATTACAACACAGGAAGTTGCAGATGAATTTGGTCTACCATTACCATCGTGGATTGAAATCAAGGCTTCTTCTGATAAAAATTATCAATCAATTATTGAAGCGTCAATTGACAAGGGAGAAGCTAGTGCTATTGCTTTAGCAGTAGAATTTTATAATTGCTTACTCATTATCGATGATTTAAAAGGACGGATCTTCGCTACTCAACTTGGTCTAGCAGTTACCGGAACTCTTGGTGTAATTGTAGATGCAAAGCTTGCTGGCATTATCCCATCAGTGAAGGCAGTTATTGCAAAGATAAAACAGACCAATTTTAGGATTTCTGACAAAATCGAAATTATGATTTTAGCGAAAGCTAAAGAGTGATAATTGTAATTTATGCCTGACAACATCAAATAGCGAGGCTTGTAAATTACATCTGCTCCAACTCTATGTTCCTACCAGATAAATACCTTGCAAATAAATTTGTAAATTTAATGCGTGGAAGAAAAAAGCATCCTTTATCAGCAATCGAAAATATTTTACCGCCTCATTGGCAAAGGCAAACCTGTAATGTTATTACACGGCTTTGGGGAAGATGGCGATGTTTGGAATGGGCAGGTTAGTTTTTTGAAAGATCATTTTCAACTCATCATCCCGGATATACCCGGAAGTGGGATGTCTGAATTTATACAGGATGCTAATATTGAAACCTACGCCGAAATAATCAAAGCCATCCTTGATGCTGAGCTTAACTCCAATGGAACACAAGAGAGTATTTCACTCATTGGACATAGTATGGGTGGTTACATCACGCTGGCGTTTGCAGAAAAATATCCCGCCTATTTAAATTCCTTCGGACTTTTTCATTCATCCGCATTTGCAGATAATGATGAAAAAAAGCAAACACGTCTTAAAGCGATTGATTTCATTAAAACCAACGGTGCTCATGCGTTTTTAAAAACAAGTACACCGGCTTTATTTACAAAAGAATTTACGTCGGCCCAGCCATCAAGAATTGACGAATTGATTGAGGCAGGAAAAATTTTCACTTCAGAAGCATTGATACAATATTACAACGCCATGATTGACCGGCCTGACAGAACCAACATATTGCGGACTTTCAATAAACCAATTCTTTTTATCATCGGCGAACACGATACTGCAATTCCTTTACAAGCCAGCCTGCAACAATGCCATATTCCATCCCGTTCGCATGTACACATTCTTAAACATTCGGCCCACATGGGTATGTGGGAGGAAGCCGATAAAGCAAACGAAATTATGCTTGAGTTTTTACGTTAAGGCAGAAGGCTGGCTGAAATATCTTTTGCAATGGTGAAGTATGAGCTTTAACAGCTACATACATCCGGGAAACCTGTTTTTAACTATATTTAAAATTATTTTGCTCATTCATTGGTATGAAGAAGGTTTTTGCTACAATAGTTTTATCCATATCCCTGCTCACCGCTTTTTCAGCACATATTAAAGGGGGTTTCTTTACGTATGAATACCTTGGTGTTAGCCCGGCAAATCCCGCTAACCTTCGCTATAAAATAATCCTGACAGTTTACATGAGTTGCAATCCTTCACCGGGCCAGGTTGATGATACCGTACGCTTTACCATCTTCCGGGGAAGCAGCAATACCCTGTTTGCCAACCCATTTGTACTTCGTACAAGACGGTTTGATCTTGCAAAGAAAGTAGATGAGCCGTGTATTACAAATAACCAGGCAGTCTGTTATTATACCATCGTTCAGTATGAACTGGATTATGATCTTCCTCCGTCAGCAGCAGGATACACCATCAGCAACCAGCGATGTTGCAGGATCACCGGCATGGAAAATATAGCAAATTCAGGCAGTGTTGGTAACACCTATTCTATCAAAATCCCTGGTACTTCCTCGCAGGTACCCAATGCTGTAAGAAACAGCAGCCCCAAATTCCCCACAAATGATACGGCTGTGGTTTGCAGCGGAAGTTTTTTCAAGTACCCGATTACCGCTACAGACCCCGATGGGGATGTGCTTTCCTATTCATTTTGCGCTGCCTATGAAGGCGGCTCTAGCCAAACATCGGCGCCTAATCCGGCAACGGCGCCACCATATACCACTGTAACTTATACCTCGCCTTATTCCGGCAGTCAACCAATGGGGGCAAATGTTACTATCGATCCGGTCACGGGCCTCATCAGTGGTATCGCTCCTTCATTGGCGCTTTTTTCAACCGGCGAATTTGTTGTTACTGTTTGCGTAACCGAAACAAGGAATGGCCTATTCGTGGGCGAAAGCAGGAAAGAATTACATGTGCAGGTAAAGAACTGTATTCCTGTAATCGCTAAGCTTGCTCCAAAAGGGGTTACGTGTGACGGATTTTCATTAGATTTTAGCAATGCACAACCTTTGCAGAGTGGCACATTGTATAACTGGACTTTTGGCGATCCGGCATCCGGAGCTAACGACACATCTGTAATCGCTACACCCACACATGTATACACTGATACGGGCGTTTACAAAGTGATACTGGAAGTGTCAATGAATGGTTTTTGTCAGAGTAAGGATTCGATCATGGTAAAAGTTTACCCCGGATTTTTCCCTGACTTTATTCCAGTGGGCCCTTTTTGCAAGGGACAGCCAATTACCTTCCAGGATAATACTACTACCAATTATGGTGTTCCGGTGGGATGGCGATGGAACTTTGGAGATCCAAATGCTATCAACGATACCAACACTATTTCAAGGCCATCTTATACCTATGCAATCCCGGGAAACTATGATGTTGAATTAATTGTCGGGAACACGCTTGGCTGTATTGATACCATTATAAAACAGGTAGTAATAGCGGATAATCCGCTGCTGACCATGTTATCAAAAGATACCATTTACTGCGGCCTCGATACTTTACAACTTGCTGCCAGCGGTCCGGGCATTTTTACCTGGACACCAGCAGTCAATATTCTTAATGCCAATACTGCTACGCCACTGGTATATCCCTCCATTCCGGTTCGATACACAGTCACCTTAAATAATGCAGGTTGTATCTCGAGGGATTCAGTAAAAGTAACTCCTAAAAATAATTTGGTAGCAGCCATATTTGCCTCCACTTCAAACATCTGTGAAGAAGATACGCTTACACTCACAGCAATTAGCAATTATAACAGCAATCTTTCCTGGACCTGGGGACCCCAAGCCGCTGTCACTGACCCATTATTAAAAGTAACAAAGGCCTTCCCTTCTTCAACTACACTGTTTACTTTAACCACCCACCTGGGTAAAAATTGTGTAGCCACGGCAACCCAAAACATTACTGTAAAAAAGCTGGCAATTCCAAACGCCGGCCCTGATAAAGAGATATGTGTTGGTCAAACTACAGCACAGCTTACAGCAAGCGGCGGCAATACGTACCAATGGTTACCAGCAATAGGATTAAGCAATCTGAATATTCCAAATCCTGTTGCTGCTCCCGGCGCCACCACCACTTATACGGTTATGGTAGGAGTTACCGGTTGCGCTAAAACCCGGCCCGATTCGGTGAGGGTCCTGGTAAGATCTTTGCCTCCCATCACGCTAACAAATGATACGCTTATTTGTACCATTGATACATTGCAATTACACGCCACGGGAACTGGCAACTTCTCATGGTCGCCAAATATCGATATCAATAATCTTACTATTCCTGATCCATTGATAAGCCCTGATGTACCGGTAAAATATTATGTTTTACTAACGGATGCTTTTGGTTGTAAAAACAGGGATTCAGTTTTTGTTGACGTGAAAGCCTTCGTAACGATCAATGCCGGAAACGATACAACAATTTGCAGAACAGATGGACATTTTCTAAACACGGTGAGTGATGCCCTCAATTATAAATGGACGCCTGCACTTTACCTCAATAGTGATACTGCTAAACGGCCTTTTGCAACTCCACTCGATCCATCAATTACCTATACAGTTTTAGGCAATATTGGTAAATGTCAAAGCCGGGACCAGGTCACCATTCGTACGGTTCCTTATCCGCAACTAAGGGTGAGCCCGGATACATTGATATGTTTTGGAGACTCTGCGCCATTACTGGCGACCGGTGGCAGCATCTATAAATGGACACCTTCTACATTTTTAACCGCTACAAACATTTCTAATCCTGTGTCGGTAAAACCTACCAAGGATACACGATATAATGTTACCGTAAGTGATGTTTTGGGCTGCCCTAAAGCAGTAGACTCGAATGTGTGGGTAAGGATATATCCTGTTGTACAGGCTAATGCAGGACCAAGGGATACGTCGATAGTAATAGGGCAACCTCTTGCACTAAATGCTTCCGGTGGCGACAACTATTCATGGACACCGCCAACCTGGTTGAGTAATCCAACTATTTCAAACCCGGTTGGATTTCCTGAAGATAATATTTTGTATAAACTACAAGTATCTACCACACCTGGCTGCCTCGGCACAGACAGTATATTTGTGAAAGTATTTAAAGTACCGCCAAGCTTTTATGTACCTACGGGGTTTAGTCCAAACAACGATGGCCGCAACGATATTATGAAGCCGATCATGCTTGGAATGCGTTCACTCAAATACTTCAGGGTATTCAATCGTTGGGGGCAGATGCTTTTCTCCACATCGCAACAAGGCAGGGGCTGGGATGGTATGTTTAAGGGAAGTCCGCAAGACCCCGGCACTTATGTTTGGATGGTGGAAGGCGAAACATACACCGGGGAGATCATCAAAAAGCAGGGTACCGTTATTTTACTTCGCTAAAAAATTGAAAGCTTCGTTTGGCATTTACAACTGCTCATTTATTTGAGTAAATTGATAGTTATTTCTACTTTGACATATTTAAAAAAATGTAGCTCACGGTTACGATAGTTTAATT
>JBDSAP010000386.1:0-5863 GCA_039922055.1 Ferruginibacter sp. | reverse complement strand
AACAAAAAATTGGTTTCAATCCATATTCAAAACAGAGATTTACTTTTTGCGAAAGGTCCGAATTGGTTTCTTTAAAATATTCTCTTCGTTCGCTATGACCAATTATAACATAAGGCACACCGATGCTTTTCAACATCTCCACACTTACCTCACCTGTGAAAGCTCCTGAAACTTTGGTACTGCAATTTTGCGCCGCTGCATACACCCGGTTCTTACCTGCGATAATCTTTTGAACGTTCATCAGGTAAGGAAACGGAATACCAAACACAGCTTCCTGGTTTTCTTTGAGCTCAAGAGGTAAAGCCAGCACGTCTTTGATCAGCGTTTCGGCTTGTTGCAGTGTTAGGTTCATCTTCCAGTTAGCCGCAGCTATTTGCTTTCTCATATTGTGTATTTAATTTTTGAAATAAAGTTGTTTTAGCATTGCTGTCTCATGTTCGGATATCTGCTGACCTTTAAGTGCTTTCCAATTATTAATATCTTTTAATAATTTTTCAAAGGTATACCTTTCTGTTCCCCATGTAAAATCAGGCACTAGCTTCGGTGGGAAACCAGTGCCAAAAATATTGCATCCAACTCCAATGACCGTGCCTGTATTGAAAGACGTATTAGTCGCAGCACGGCTGTAATCGCCCATCAATAATCCACATTTAAGACCTACCGGTGCAAACTCTTTAAGACCATTGTCCCACACCTTTACAGTACCGGCAGTATTCATAACATTGGAGTTGCTGGTACCCGCTCCAAGATTGCACCATTCTCCTATTACGCTATCTCCTAAATAACCATCATGACCTTTGTTGCTATAGCCGAACATCACCGAATTCTTTACTTCACCTGCGGCGGTACAATATGGCCCAATAGTGGTGGCGCCATAAATTTTACTGCCCATTTTTAGCACGGCTCCTTCTCCCAATGAAAAAGGTCCACGGATCAAACAGCCTTCCTGCACCTCAGCATTTTTACCGATATACACCGGACCTGTTGTAGTGTTTAAAGTTGCATGTTCAACTATTGCTCCCGGCTCAATAAAAATGTTTCCATTGCCAATGACTGTATTGGTTCCGGATATTTTGGAAGATACTCTTCCGCTGGTTAGCAGTTCAAAATCATTGCGCAGCGCCCAATCATTCCATTGGAATATTTGCCAGGGATGTTCAAGTACTCTATAGCCTTCAACTTCATTTACGCTATTGAGTTGCCCGCCTTTCAGCATGGAGGCTGCACTTGCTTTGGTTGGAATTATATTGGCATTGATGCAGATATCCTGCATTTCATCAGCAAAATATTTTTCAATTATTAGTGGCCATTTTTCCCGAATGGTCAATATACCAATCCTGATATCTGCGGCGCTACGTGTAGCTGTAAAAGGATAAAGACTTTCAGCCCCTGCGATATCATCAAAAATAATTGCCATTGCGCCGAAATTACAATGCAAAAAGTTTTTACCCAATTATGTTTTAATGATGCAGCTATTTGTCATCTATACTTCACAGATACGCCATAAAAAAATCCCCCCGGATAACCGGAGGGATCTTAAAGTATAGCCATGAAAAACAAACTTTAGTAAATGTACTAATTCGCTTTCTTTTCGTAACGTTTCTTGAATTTATCAATACGTCCTGCTGTATCCACCAATACATTCTTACCGGTATAAAACGGGTGAGAAGTATTAGAAATTTCCAATTTTATTACAGGGTATTCTTTTCCATCATCGTGTTTGATGGTTTCATTTGAATTGGCAGTAGAACGACTTAAGAAAGTAGTACCATTACTCATATCTTTAAAAACTACTAAACGATAATTTTTTGGATGCAAATCTTTTTTCATAATAAATGTAAAGGTTTGTGCATGGATTTTGCCATGCTATTTTTTTAAGATTGCAAATGTAAGTCAAAACATTTAAAAATTCAAAAAACCGGCTAATCGCAGAATTCTAACCTGCCAACCTCATATCTTTCAAAAACAAGGCCAATTAAATCCGGGGCGATAGCCAGAGAAATTGACTAATCTCTAACTTTTCATATTGGTTTGTTGTAAGGCAATGCCAAGATTCCATCCTTTAGAAGCCTGGATAACTTCCTGAAGGTCATCAATTTTTTTTCCTGTAATTCGGATAATGTCATCCATAATGGCGGCTTGCACTTTTAAGCCACTATCTTTTATCAACTTTACGATCTTTTTTGCATCCTCCTGCTTGATACCGTTTTTTACGGGCACTTCCTGCTTTACCACTTTCCCGCTTTGATGAGGTTCTTTGGTGAGGTCATATATTTCGGCAGCCAAACCCTGTTTCATGCTACGGCTGATCATTACATCAATGATTTGACTAAGCTTCATCTCACTATCAGCTTCCAGGTTTACCTTGAAATCCTTTTTATTCAGCTCAATAACAACATGGCTGCCCTTGAAATCAAAGCGATTGGTGATTTCCTTGCTTACAGTATTGATAGCGTTGTCCAGTGTTTGCAGGTCAACTTTACTGGCAAAATCGAAAGATGGCATAAAAATTAGATTAGATGGCAGAATAGAAGATATGCAAATATAAAAAACACAGCCCAATATTGAGCTGTGTCAATTTTCACTTACCAAAACTTAATTATCTCCTTTAACGCGGTTTTGCTCTGTACCAGCTCCGCCTGTTTTTCTTTTTGTAATTCCTTTGATGGGTTTACCAAAACGATAGCTGAAACTAAGCGTCGCTACTCTCGAATCCCTTTCCTGGTAAAAAGAAGCTTCGGTGCGCTGAAAATTTATATTGCCCTTAGTTCTCATGGTGTATAATATATCTCTTACGTTCAACTTAAGTGTTCCCTTATTTTTCAGTACCTGTTTCTGTACACCTGCATTTAACTGACCCATTGGCTGAATGATAATCTGGCCCTCAATACCGCTTGTGCGGTAAAATCCAGATATTTCAGCGCTCCAACCTTTTTTGAACTTAAACTGGTTATTGACATTGATCAAATAGTTGGCTCCTTTTACGTGAATATTTTCCCCATTCAACAGACCTTTATAATCGTTGTAATTGAACTCAGAATATACAATGGATGTCCACCATTTTGTGACTGGTATTTGTGCGCTTACCGAAAGACTTGCACTATTTGCCCTCCCGAAATTGCCTTGCTTTACTATAGTTGCATATCCTTTTTGCTCAAAGGTTTCATTAAACAAATCTTTAGTATTTGCATAATTCAGTGTAGTAGTAAGCCATTGGTTAAATGTATGCGACACTTCGAATGTGTGTGCATAAGACGGCTTCAAGAATGGATTACCGGAGCCATAAGTATATTTATCCAGGAAAAATAAAAACGGGTTCAAGTCCTCATAATCGGGCCTGTTGATACGGCGTCCGTAAGAAAATCCAAACTGGTTTTTTTCGTTGGCGTTATAACTCACGAACATGGTTGGGAACAATCCTGTATAGCTTCTTTTAAAGGCACTATCCTGGCGCTGTGGATTTCCAAACTGGTGACCCTGGTAATTGGTATTTTCTAAACGTAAACCTGCCTGTATGCCCCATTTTTTAATTTGCTTGTTCATGTTCAAATAGGCAGCATTGATATTTTCCTTATAAACAAACTTGTTCGTTTTTTCGTAATCGGGAGTTTTATTGAGGCCTACAATATTATAATAGCCTGCTGTGTTATCCGTTTCAACAAAACTTGTTTTAAGTCCCGACTCGATTTTAAGACCGCTTTTTAAAGGATGCGTATAATCAATTTTCCCGGTATATATATTGATAACAGATGGAAGTTCGCCTGTTAAAATATCTGAATTTTTTACAGACCAAACGGGTGTGTAGGAAGTGTTTGAAAAAAATTGGTCTTTGTGAGAATTGTAAGTTAGATAGTCCACATCTGCAGTTAGCTCCCTGCCCGTGGTGTCATATTGGTGTCGAAAATTGATATTAATAGCGCCGTTCTTCCAGCTCGACTTTTCATGACGATCTGCAGATACTATTGAATCAACTACACCAGTATTACTTTTCAGGTAGCTGATATTATCTCCCACCTGGCTGGATGGGGTAGTAAAACCGGTTAATACAACCCCTATAGTGGTGTTTTTACTTGCATAAAAATCTGCCCCAATCTTGGCGTTGTAATTACTATTGAACCTCATTTCGTTGGAAGTTTGTTCAAATATGGCGTTCAACGATCCATCTGCATTTTTATACTTACGCTTGATATTAAGTTGCTGAAAGTTTTCCCTGTAGTTGCCACTGACATTGCCAAATACATTGAATTTACCATTGCGATAATTTAAGTTGAGGCTGTTATTTGTCTTTCCATACACGCCTTGTCCGTAAGCCAGGTTCACGCTACCGTTAAAACCTTTCATTTTATTTTTCTTTGTTTTGATATTGATGATTCCCGAGTTTCCGGCCGCATCATATTTTGCAGATGGATTGGTCATGATCTCGATCTGGTCGAGCGTATTAGAAGGCATTGTTCTCAACAGGTTCGCCAGCTCCGGTCCGGTCAGGTAAGAAGGCTTACCATCCAACATGATCAAAACCCCTTGTTTTCCCTTCAGACTTATATTACCATCCTTATCAACAGTAACGCCGGGGCTTTTTTCTAATACTTCAAGCGCAGTAGATCCTTCATTGCTGATAGCCGCATCTACATTTACCACCGTTCTATCGATCTTTCTTTCGATCATCAATTTTTTAGAGGTCACCACCACTTCCTTCAGGTTTTTATTAACCATTTCCAGTTGCAAAACGCCAGCATCGAATGTCCGTTCGGCTGGAGATACTGTGAATGACTTACTATATACTTTACTATGCCCGATGGAGGTAGCCATTACCAGGTAAGAGCCGTCTTTCACGTTTTCAAATACGAATTTGCCATCCTTATCAGTAATGGCAACTTTTACAATACCGCTGTCTTTCGCTTTTATCAGCGATATGGTAGCGGCATCAATTATCTTCTGGTTGCCACCGTCTTTAATGGCTCCCGTAATTTTTCCGGCATTTTGCGCAAGGCTGACTACGCTTATACTAAGGGCAGTCAGGAAGGTAAATATTTGTTTCATGGTTATGCTTTATACTTTGTTTTGAAATGTACATAGCAAAAGTAGGTACTTTGTTATGCAAGGAACATTAGTTTACACAAACGGTCACATAATAAGGATGATTGGCAGAATGATACGTGAGAGAAATTGAAAAGGTTACAGTAAAATAGATGGATGGTAGCTTAGCGCCTTAGAGATAAATGCAAGCGCTCTTTAGAAGAGCAAAAATTAATATAAAGGCCATGATGTCTCTATGTAGCGGGATTTTAAGATTTTTGTTTTGTCTTTGCGGCTCTTAGCTGAACAAATACAACAATTAGAAGGCCGCCAAGCATAAGCAATAAAGCAATCATTTGAGCCTGGCTGAATTGAATCCCAAAAGCATGGTAATGATTATTGACCCGGATCTTCTCTATGATAAACCGCTCTAATCCATTTAAAATAAAATAAATGCCGGTGATGGTACCAGCAACCATAATTCGCTTGCGGATCGCCCACATTATGAGAAATAGAAATGTGCAAATGATGGTTTCGTAAAAAGGTGTAGGAAAGACCGGCTGGGGCAACACTCTATTGTGTTCGTCCTTATTTCCGGGTATCACAATGCCATCCTTATTTACATTTTGCGGGTAATTATAAGCAACCATCCAGGTAGGAAGAAAGGATGGAGCTTTCAAAAATTGATGAGGTACTACTGCTAAACTATCGCTCTTTCTATCGGTTACGAAAACGGGCGTTGTACTCCCCGGGTCTGTAACGGTTCCGTTGAGGAAATAAGTTTTGTGTTTTTCAAGATGGGCTTCAAATTCGCCGGGTCCGGCCTCGGCCACCTTACCACTTTCAT
>JBDSAP010000385.1:0-2610 GCA_039922055.1 Ferruginibacter sp. | reverse complement strand
GGCAGTTCGATATTGAAGTATCCTCTTTTTTTGGAAACGTATGGAGAATTACAAGCGGCAATTAAAAAGCAACAAAATGTCAACACCAGATAATTCGAAACCAGGTGCTTTTTTACTCTATATCTTTTCTGCATCAATAATATTTTAACAACACAAAACTGAGTAAGAAGATAGTCTAACACTACAGTGCTTCAGTGATTTCTCTTATTACCACCTTTACTTTATCAATGCGGTTTTTCTTTATCTCGAGCGGAATAAAAGTGAAATCACCGCTAACTACTTCTTCTTCTATCGCCGGAAATTCACCTGCTATCTCAAGCACAAGTCCCGCCAGGGAATCACTGTCGCCTCTTACTATTTCAAATACATCACCCGGCAAACCCATCAATTTACACACATCGTTGATCATTGTTTTGCCTTCAAATATATAGGTGTTGTCATCTATCTTTTTATTAACACTTTCCTCGTCATCAAACTCATCCTGTATGTCGCCAATTATTTCTTCCATAATATCTTCCAGTGTCACAATACCAGAGGTTCCGCCAAACTCATCCACTACCACGGCAAAGTGTATACGCCTGTTACGAAACTCCTGCAACAGATCTTCAATCAGTTTCTGTTCATGCACAAAATATACGGGCCGCATTAAACTGTGCCAATCATAGTTTTCTACTTTGCTCGCATTTACATGTGGCAGCAGATCTTTGGTATGCAACATACCTTTTACTTCATCCAGGTTATTATTGTAAACCGGTAAGCGGGAGTAATGAAGTTCTTCCACCCTGCTTATTACTTCTTCAAAGTTGCTGCTATACTCTATTCCACTTACGTCCAACCTGGTGCGCATGATCTGCTTAACAGTGGTATCACTAAATTTTCGGATACCTTTCAGAATTTGCTTTTCTTCCATGGTAGCTTCATGCTCCGGCAACAGATCGATTGCATAATCCAGTTGGCTATTATCCAACAATGACGAATGATGTGGAGAAAAACGCTTTTCAATGCCGTCACTTAAGTTTACAAGCCTGCGGCTAAACCTGTAAAAAATACTTTTGAATATTTCGATGATGAGGGATGCCGTGGAAGCAAACCATACCTTATGGTGGGTAGCCCAAACCTTCGGCAATACTTCTCCAAAAAGCACGATCAGAAAAGTAACCGAGAATACCTTCACCAAAAAATTGATCCAAAATACCAGCCTAAAAGATTCCAGCAGGTTATCCATTAAAATATTTGAGATCAGGATAATGCCAATGTTTACAAAACTGTTGGCAATAAGCATAGACCCTAATAATATCTTAGGCTCTTCCAATAAATTTACAATACGCTTAAAAGCAGGTTGCTGCTTTGTTCTAAGCATATTTATATCCTTATAAGTGAGGGAAAAAAAAGCAACTTCTGACCCTGCAACAAAAAAGGAAATGGTAAACAATAGCGCTACTAAAAATATAAGTATTGCAGATGCAGCGGGCGTCATAGCAAGTAAAGAAAAATGTAAAGACCTTGCGAAATCAATGGCCGAATGATAATCCAAAACTTATTGTTTTAGTTAAGAATGTTTTTTAACGGGAGTCACTTACTACTAAAGAGGTAAAGTATTTTAATTAGAAAGGAAGCCTTTCAGAACCATCATCTTCGGCAGGCATGTCACCGCCAAGTCCTTCCATGCCTTCACCAGGCCCCCCGGCTATATTGCCTTCATTGCGTTTATCCAACATGATCAAATTATCACCGACAATTTCGGTTGCAAATTTTTTGTTTCCTTCCTTATCTTCCCAGCTACGGGTTTTTAAGCGGCCTTCAATATAAACCAGGCTACCTCTATGCAGGTATTTCTGTGCAAGTTCCGCGAGCCCTCTCCACAAAACAACAGTATGCCATTCCGTTTGTGATATCAATTTTCCACTCCTGTCCTTGTATGTTTCTGTTGTTGCAAGAGAAAATTTAGCCACTCCTATATTACCTTCCAGGAATTGCATATCGGGATCCTTACCTAAATTGCCAATTAACATGACCCTGTTTACGCCTCTCATGATGTTGATATTAATTCAATAGAATTTTGATCATTACTGCTGTGAAACAAGTTTAAAGATACATTTTTATCTTTTAAATAGTTGCTGATAAATTTGGGAAAAGGCAGTTTGTACAGTGCACTTTTGGGTATTAATTCATAGGTTTTTAACAACACCGGCGCTTCAATTTTTATATGAACAAACTGTCCCCTAATCGTTTGATGCGTCAATACCTGTTTGTAAAAAGGAGAAATATGAATCGGTCTAATTTTTTTCTTACCGGTATGTTCTTTCTGCATTTCAGCTTGCCAGGCATCCTCTGATATGGGCGCTTCCATTTTTTCTGTCAAAACAAATTCATATAAATTTTCCCAAATATCGCGAACACCCCGTTTACGAACATATATGCAATCATTGTGTTCAATAACATAATAATAAAACCACCGGTCCCTCTTTTTAATCGTTTTTTCTTTAACTGGTAGTTGATTAACAAGTCCCTTCAAATATGCTTTGCACCCGCCGTTCAATGCGCAATTGGTACATAAAGGTATTTGCGGTTTACAAACAACTGCACCAAAATCCATCAATGCCTGGTTAT
>JBDSAP010000384.1:0-8973 GCA_039922055.1 Ferruginibacter sp. | reverse complement strand
TATGGAAATTGTAAGAAGGAGTAAAAAATTTAGATTAAATAAAGACCAACAAAAATGATTTTTAATCCTGCTATAGGGCAAAAGATAAAAACACTTGCGATAGTCTGTATTCTGTATCGTATTATTTGAAACCAAATTCTTTATTTACATCGTATGATAAGCGCTGTGCAGCACTAAATTAATCGATTAAATGACCCTTTATAGATTATCAATTATCTAGTATCCACCATCCAGTATCCAGCTAATGGCTTCTTTCCTGTTCCCTTAGCCAGCGCTCAGGTATTTCATTGCGGCTTGCGTGCAGGTAATCATTATAACTGCATGGAATCATTTTCTTGTCAGGTAATTCCATCCACCAGCGGCTGGTTTTACGGCTCTGTAAAAACAGCGTACCCACATCTGCGATCATTGTATTGAATTCGTTAAAGTGGTTCCTGTCTTCCAAAGCAGCTTCCTGTTTACTGCGACTCTTGCCATCTATAAAATACCAGAGCATCTGCGCAATCTGTATAGCTGTAAGGTCCTTTACATCGGCTTTTGGGTCGTAGCCATAAATGCCGAGGCTGCTTAATTTATTGCTCATACCAGCATAACGGGTAAGGATGCAGGCTTCTTCACCGCTGAAGCCATTGGGACTGCAATCATTAGCAGGTGCATCGCTGTGCTTTATCGCATTAATATCAAAACTCAACAGGTTGGTATTTCGCAAAACTGGTTCCATCTCTTCAATATTTTCTTTTGCGAGCCCCACACGATAGCAATCGAAACGCAACTTATCCATTGTTTCCAACATACGTGGATGCACAAAATAACTTTGGAAACCAACATGGTTATAATGCCTTATTAAATTTGGTTCGCCTGTAAGCATTTCGAGCAAAAAATTTTCACTTCGAAGAGCGCTATCACTTTTCAGATCAATGGTTGCATCGATGCAGGTGGCGTCTATTTGTTTACCAAAATCTTTATACGCATGATATTGGGCGAGAGTAATATCGTGGGTGCCACCCAACAACACGACCGTTTTTTTAAGCGATAATAATTCTGCTACAACCGTTTTAATTGCCGCATAACTATCATTCAGTGACGCACCGGTTTTAATATTACCAATATCAAATATTTTTACATCCAGGTGCCAGTAATATAATTTGTACAGTTGCTTTCTTATTGCATTTGCAGCATCACTCTCGCCTGAAAAATTTCCGCCGCCCCTTGTTTCACCAACCCCTACTATTACAATATCAGCGACCGTTATATCATGCAGCTCACTATCATAAATAGTTATATGTCTCGCAAATTGTCCATCGTTGTAACCGTCATCATAATTTAGTGTATGAATATCCACCGGTACCAAAAAATCTTGCAGGTCGTACATTGGCTCTAAAATTTTGGAGCAAACTTAAGTAAGATAGTTCAATAGTTAAGCGGGCATAGTTTAGGGTTTAAGGTTTCCGGTTTTTGGTTGATTGATAGTTTATGGTCTATACGATCTGCATTATTTTTCGAATTGATACCGTGATTGCATCAAACCACAAACAATAAAACAAAAAACAATAAACAGAAAACCCCCAACCTTAAACCGTAAACCAAAAATCCCTCTATATCCTTATTTTTGCCAAATGGAACAGTTGTTAGAAAAGATCGCGGCGTATAAAACAGAAATTCAAAATTTTGCCGCTTCCAATAGTGAAGAAGTGGAGGCATTTCGCATAAAATATCTTGGCACAAAAGGTTTAGTAAAAGATGTAATGGGAGAAATGAAAAATGTGCCGGGAGATAAGAAACGGGAATTTGGCCAGTTATTAAATGAGTTTAAACTTTTTGCGGAAGCTAAATTTGAAGAACTTAAATTGACTGCCGCCGATGCTCCTGCAACTTCAACAACGGACATAGATCTAACACTTCCCGGTGATTCTCTGCCCCTTGGCTCAAGGCATCCTATCAGCCTTGTGCGTAACAGGATCGTATCCATCTTTCAGCGTTTGGGCTTTGCTGTTGCCGAGGGACCAGAGATAGAAGATGACTGGCATAATTTTACCGCTCTCAATTTACCGGAGAACCATCCTGCGAGGGATATGCAGGATACTTTTTATATCTCTCAAAATCCTGATTGGATGCTTCGCACACATACTTCGAGTGTGCAGGTACGTGAGATGGAAAAAGGAAAACTGCCGATCCGTATCATCTGCCCCGGGCGGGTATATCGCAATGAAACGATCAGTGCAAGAGCACACTGCTTTTTTCACCAGGTAGAAGGATTGTACATAGCAGAAAATGTTTCCTTTGCAGACCTTAAGCAAACACTTTACTTTTTTGTTCAGGAAATGTTTGGCAAGGATTTTAAAGTACGTTTCAGACCAAGTTATTTTCCGTTTACGGAACCAAGCGCTGAGATGGATATTAGTTGCCTGATATGCGGCGGCACAGGCTGCAATGTTTGTAAGCATACGGGCTGGGTAGAAATATTGGGCTGTGGTATGGTGCATCCAAACCTTCTCGAAAATTGTGGTATCGATAGTAACAAGTATACTGGCTTTGCGTTTGGCATGGGTGTAGAAAGAATTACAATGCTTAAATACCAGATTAAAGACCTGCGTTTATTTAGTGAAAATGATGTTCGGTTTTTGAGACAATTTACTTCAGCAGTTTAAAGAAAATACGTCTCGTACCCTGAATCTATTAATGTTAATCTTTATAGAAATCCGATGACATTTAACTGCTGCAGACAAAACAAATTGAATCGACTGAATAGTTGGTTAGTGTAACATCTCCTTATTACATATACATTACCTATAAAAAATTGCTGTAGAACATATTCCCCACTAGGCTTTTTTGATCATTCTATTTATGCCGGCTTTTCATAGGCCGTTTACCTCTTGGCATTATTCTTGAAATCTCAATCATCAACTATCGTACTCTACACAAGAAAGCTTTTAAAGTATAACACGGAATGAATTGTTATACCACCGAAAAACTATCTGCCTTGTGCCACAATCGTTTTACGGTTAATAAGACTACTAAACATAAAACATTTAAAACTATAAATTATGAAGCATGTAGCCACTAATGTGCGCATTGGTTTAGTAATAATATTACTCGGATTCTTAGGTGCATGCGCTGCATCTAAAGAAGGAAGATCAATGAAGAAAACGATCAATGGTGACTGGACATTACAAACTATCAATGTAGAAGGGATCAATTCAAAATTTAAGGCAAAGGTTTTTAATGAAGCAGATTTTAATTGCTTTATTGGAAGTACCTGGAACTTTGTTTCCAATAACAGTATGGGTTCCTACACACTTGCAGGCGGAGCTTCGGGTTGCGATGCGATAACAAGAAACATACGCTGGTCTATTTACGAACCTAAAGGAGCAGAAAAGGAATTCCAATTTAAGAGACTGGACGAGAAGAAAAATCCAATGGATGATAATAATGGATTCAGATTAAGCGTAGGCGCTCTCAGTGAAAATACCATGCAACTAAGATCATCCATAACATTCGAAGGTAAGTCTGGCACCTTCGTTTACAACTTTGTAAAAAAATAAAAACCTCTAAAACAAAACAACAATTATGAAACAGTTATTTGGAAAGACGATGGTATTCGTTGCAGGCGTAATGATTATGTGTACCAGTTGTGATTCAACAAAAAAAATCAACAATACGCAGAAAGGCGCTGTAATAGGAGGCACGAGCGGCGCTGTTATTGGCGGAGTAATTGGCAATAATGTTGGCAACAAAAAGAATACAGCCCTTGGAGCCATTATCGGGGCGGTTATTGGCGGAGCAGCGGGAGGAATTATCGGTAACAAGATGGATCGACAGGCAGAAGCGATCAAAGAAGAAATACCCGGCGCTGAAGTAACCAGGGTTGGAGAAGGTATCAATGTAACGTTCAATGAAAAGAACCCCGATGGTTCAAAAGCAGGTGTTTACTTTCAAACAAATATGTTTGATATTACTTCAAATTCGAAATTAGCCCTGGATAAACTTGTAAAAGTTTTTAATTCTTACCCTGAAACAAATATCCTGGTTGAAGGGCATACAGATGATGTAGGCACTGATGCATATAATGAAACGCTTTCTGAAAAAAGGGCAAAGGCTGTAGGAAACTATTTGAAAGCCGCTGGTATCGCCGGTTCCCGTTTAACAATAAAATGGTATGGTGAAACACAGCCAAAGGTTGAAAATAGCAGTGATGCAAACAGGGCGGAAAACAGGAGGGTTGAATTTGCCATAACAGCAAATGATAAGATGAAGCAGGAAGCAGCGAGAGAAGCGGCCAACAAAAACTAATTTATGCTCTTGGTATAAAAAGAGGCTTCTGATATGCAGGTTAAAAACTGCTGTAAGATCCATTTTAAAGTAATAAAGTTTACTTTAAAAAAAGATGGAATCATACAGCAGTTTTTTATTTTTGATCATGATTAAAAAAATTTGTGTTGCAGGCGCGGGTACAATGGGTAGCGGAATTGCATTGGTGTGCGCACAGCATGGTTTTGATACACTGTTATTTGATGTAGATCAAGGGGCGCTTGATAAAGCAAGGAACAATCTAAGGAATAATTTAAACGTCCTGCTAGACAAGAAGAAGATATCCGCGGAAGAAGCCGATGATATCTTTCAGCGGCTATCATTCGTTAATGATTTAAGGGATTGCGTTGCTGACGTTTTTATAGAAGCCATCATTGAGAGACGGGAGGAAAAAACGGTCCTGTTCAACGAACTTGCAAAACATAATAATGCAGGTGCAATATTCGCCACTAATACATCTTCACTATCTATTTCCGAAATACAGGCAGGCATTACAGAACCGGGCAGAGTGATCGGGATGCATTTTTTTAACCCTGCACCGGTAATGAAATTAGTGGAGGTGGTACAAGGTGTACAAACAAATGAAACCATTGCGCAGCAAATTTATGAGCTATGTAAGATACTCGGCAAAACACCAGTGTTGTGCAAAGATGCGCCTGGCTTTATTGTGAACAGAGTAGCCCGGCATTACTACCTGGAAGCAATGAAAATTGCCGAGGCAGGCATAGCAGATATTCCAACCATTGACGGCATCATGGAAGCAAGCGGCTTTAAGATGGGACCTTTCAAGTTAATGGACCTTATCGGTATTGATATAAACCTTGCTGTTTCGAAAAGTATATATGAAGCATTTAATAAAGAAGAAAGATTCAAGCCCTCGCCCTTGCAGCAAGAGAAAGTAGCCCAGGGAGAACTAGGAAAAAAAACCGGGAAAGGCTTTTACTCATATCCTTCCTGATAGATCCATCAGCGCATCCAAATGAATTGCACTGGTCTCGCCGTATTCATCTCACAAAAACTTTTTATCAGAAGTATTCACTCATGTCCCGGCGGGGTTTTCGCATTATACACTATAGATTAAAAGATAACTTTATTGCGAAACCCCGACGTAGAAAAAAGCCTTGATTTTTGCGCTTTCAATAACAGCACAACAGTGGCAACTTTTAAATTTAGAGAACCTTCAACATCTGGGTTTCGCCGGTGGTGGTTTTTATAATTCGGAAATGATGCGGCGAAAACCCGCCTGGAACAGAATGAAATATTTATGTCCCGACGTAGGAAAGAGCTTTTATTTTTGCGCTTTCAATAACAGCACAACAGTGGCAACTTTTAATTTTGTAGAGCCTTCAACATCGGGGTTTCGCTGGTGGTGATTTTATAATTCGGAAACGATGCAGCGAAAACCCCGCTGGAACAGAATATTCAGCGGCAGTTTTAGCTTGGTAACAAAACGGGGAAAGGCTTTTACTCCTATCCTTCCTGATATGTCCATCAGCGCATCCAAATGAATTGCGCTGGTCTCGCCGTATTCATCTCACAAAAACTTTTTATCAGAAGTATTCACTCATGTCCCGGCGGGGTTTTCGCATTATACACTATAGATTAAAAGATAGCTTTATTGCGAAACCCCGACGTAGAAAAGAGCCTTGATGTTTGCATTTTCAATGACAGCGCAACAGTGGCAACTTTTAAATTTAGAGACCCTTCAACATCGGGGTTTCGCCGGCGGTGGTTTTTATAATTCGGAAATGATGCGGCGAAAACCCGCCTGGAACAGAATGAAATATTTATGTCCCGACGTAGAAAAGAGCTTTTATTTTTGCGCTTTCAATAACAGCACAACAGTGGCAACCTTTAACTTTAGAGAGCCTTCAACATCGGGGTTTCGCAGGTTGTGGTTTTTATAATTCGGAAATGATGCAGCGAAAACCCCGCTGCGACAGAGGCAGTTTCGATAAGAAAATCAACCGGCAACATTTTATTGGATAATAAACTATTTTACCTCCCTCAAGTTTGCATCTGTTACATTTGCGTTTGCATTTAAATTTTAGCCTATGGTTTTAGTTACAGGTGGCGCCGGCTTACTGGGAACAGAATTAATAAGACAATTACTTGCCCGGGGTACACAGGTGAGAGCGATCTTCAATAAAACACCGCTACAGGAATTCCATTCTCCTAATCTTCAGCAATTGCAATGCAATATTTTAGACCCTACTACTTTGGAAGAAGTGATGCAGCATGTGGAGCATGTTTATCATTGCGCCGCCATTGTTACATTTAACCCTGCACGAAAAAAAGAATTGTTTAAAATAAATGTGGAAGGCACTACCAACATTGTAAATGCCGCATTGAATACTGGCGTTAAAAAACTGGTGCATGTAAGTTCGGTAGCTGCGTTGGGAAGACTAAGAAACAATGAGATTATTACTGAAAACATGGTGTGGACGCCTGAGACTGGTAATAGTAATTATGGAGAGAGTAAATATTTAGCGGAGTTTGAAGTGTGGCGGGGAATTGGTGAAGGACTGGACGCGGTAATGGTGAACCCTGTGATCATTTTGGGCGCAGGTGACTGGAATGTAGGAAGCTCCCAAATATTTAAAAGTGCGTACGATGAATTTCCCTGGTATTCAGAGGGCGTTTCAGGTTTTGTAGATGTACGTGATGTAGCAAAGGCTATGATCGCATTAATGGAAAGTGATATCAGTAGTGAGCGCTTTATTATAAGCGCTGCCAATCGCAGCTATCGGGAGGTTTTTAATTTGATCGCAAAGGTATTTGGCAAAAAACAGCCGCATAAAAAAGTTACTCCTTTGCTTGCAAAGCTGATATGGAGGCTCGAAGCACTAAAGTGCGTCTTCACCGGTAAAGACCCATTGGTTACAAAAGAAACTGCCGCAAGCGCAATTGCAAATGTGCAGTTTGATAACAGCAAGCTCCGCAAATTTTTACCCGATTTTTCTTATCACAGTTTTGAAGAAACCATTGATTATACTTGTGCTGCACTGCAACAAAAGCTTAACAATGTTTAGCCTATTTTCGTTTCGGTAAGGTATTCCTGCAATACAATAGCAAGTCCTGCGTTTATAAAAATTCAATATGAAAAAAACCATCCTTCTCTTTTCAACAATTTTTATTTCCACACTCATTTTAGCACAAACCGATAGTTACCTTATCACGGGGACTATAATAGATGCTGTTACAAAAAATCCGATGCAGGGTGCATCTGTTTTTGCAGAGAATACTACGATAGGCACTGCCTCGGGCAGTAACGGAAACTTTCAATTAAGATTGCCCAATGGAGGGTACGACCTGGTGATCACTTTTACCGGTTACGAGACCACCACAAAACGCATTACTACAGCCGATGCTGAAAATAAAGAACTGGTTATTGAAGTAAAACATAAAGAAAAAGAACTGGAAGATGTAGTGATAAAATCGAGCAGTGAAGTTGCAGATGGGTGGGAAAAATATGGCACCTTCTTTCTTGATAATTTTATCGGAAAAACCAACAACAGCAAGTTGTGCACTATCACCAACAAAGAGGTGTTGAAATTTTATTATTACAAAAGAAGGAACCGTTTGAAAGTGTTAGCAACAGCACCTGTTGAAATGGAAAACCTTGCATTGGGATACAGGATCAAATATACTTTAGATTCGTTTGTACATGAGTACAACACGGAAGCGAGTGTGTACACCGGCTCTTCCCTGTTTGAGGAAATACCCGCAAAAGACACCACAGAAATGACTACCTGGAAAACCAACAGGCAAAAAGCATACAATGGTTCTATTCTTCATTTTATGCGGAGCGTTTACAACAAGTCGCTAAAAGAAGAAGGATTTGAAATTCAGTTTGTGGCAAAAAATAACGATGTTGAAACGGCCATCAAGGTTTCCAATTTTTATACAGCCATCAATTACAACAAAGATGACAGCACGCAGTTGGTAGACATCATGCCCAATCAACCCAATGTTGCCGTCATCTATAACAAGGAAGAACCAGACCCCGGATATCTTGCGCAAAATGATGAGAAAGCTAAAAAATTCCAGGTTTCGATAATATCAATTGTGCCAAATGAGTCGCTGGGCATTGAGCAAAACGGATATTATTTCGATCAGAATGATATTACAATTACAGGTTACTGGATATGGGATAAAGTAGCGGATCTGTTGCCATACGATTATGTTCCGAATTAATTCCGCTGTTCAAAAAAATGAACTGCTTACATGCAAGCGCATGTTGCAATCATTCATAATACTGTATTCTTTGATACTTTTCAATTTATTGGTTTCGCCTCCGCAGCCGGCGGGGCTGCGTAACCGGAACGCCGCTGCTTTCGCTTCTTTAAAAAAATCGCTGCGCTCTTTTTTTAATCCGCCGCGGCGGACCGAACCGAAAGAGGCGGCTAACCCGGTTACTGGTGAGAGATCAGTGCAGTGGCTACAAGTAGTATAATGTTTCTTTTAATTGGCTGTTGAGTTCAATGAAAGTAAAAGTATTGCTGGTACCCCGTCAAGATTTTTTCTTATGAACAGAATGTCAAAAGATAACCCTCGATGCGTCAGACTCTTTTTACGGCCTCGAATAAATAGCGTTAAGAAAATTTCAAAGACTGGCGTTAAAAAATGAAATAGTGTTACCAATGCCTGGCTTTGCAAATAGCT
>JBDSAP010000383.1:0-26995 GCA_039922055.1 Ferruginibacter sp. | reverse complement strand
AGCCAATGTAATTACAAGACCTTAAGCCTGATTAATACTGACCGGTACTAAGTTCCCCCTTCGGGGGACAGGGGGCTACTGAATATTCAAATCTCCTGTGATTCTGAATTTTTTATTTGCCTCCACGGTCAACTTTGCACCTGCTGAAATTGTTTGTGCTACATTCAATAAACATTCGCCATTGAGCGGCGGGTCGATCGAAATCTCAGCACCGGCCGGAAGTAAAGAGGGCGGTAGATTATTATTGCTCCAATTTGCAGGATCATTCCAATTTCCATTCCCGATAAACTTATATACGTTTAACGAAATTTTAAACGCAAGATCCCAGGCTATTGAGGGGAGTGGTAGATTGAGTGTGCCGGTTGTTACAGTATTTGTCGTGCTGCTTACAAGAAGACCGGTAGCACAACTATAAAAATCTACACTGCATGCGCCATTTTGTAAGCCGGTCATTTGCAGCGATGCACCATTGATTGCTGGCGGTACAGCACCACCTGAGCTTTGCAGATATTTCCAGTTATAATTATTGTTGAGAATATAACCAGCCACTTTACCATTGTTGGCAGACTTCAAAGCATAAACAGTAAGCGGAGAACCAATATTTGTAAAAACATAGTTCGAAATTAATATCCAGTCTGTACCGAGATTGTCCACCTTTATTGCATGCACGCCTGCAGGTATATTCACACTATAAGTTGTACTGATTGCTGCATTCGTACTCAGCATTACAACGCCATCAACAGTAATATCGATAGTAGGTGATGTGCCGGTACCTGAACCTGTAACAACTTTGAATTGACCAGCTATCGGATAATTTACATTGAAGGTGGGCGGTGTTTTATATTGGGTATTCCATTGGCTGCCATATAAATATTTCCCTAATTGTCCGGCAGCAGGACTAATATTTCCGGCTCCATCAATTGTGAAATTTAAAGCTGTAGAACTACCGAAGTCAGCAGCAGGCACTATGGTTGCATCCGCAGCGCCACCGCCACTTGTAGATGCACTGGTTTTTTTATAATCGTCCTTCACAAACTCAATTCCATTCAATACAGTTGTTAGTGGTTTATAATAATTGAATAAACTCCTGGGGTGAAGATAGGTATCCCACCACCAGCTCATTCCGCTTCCTAAACTTCCGCTAAATGATGTTCCCCAAATTGCATTGTGAATATGTACGCCAGAAGGATCAACTGCTGATAGTACATTGCCATCTGGCCCTAATCCGAACTCGCCATTTAGCGTAGGCTTTTGATAATTTGTTAGATAGGTTTGAACACCCGAGGCAATTGTATTTTCAATGTTGGGTGCATCAACATAATAATGTGTTTGCGTAAAATCAATTGCCGGAATATTCCAGGTTGCATCATCGTACATGTCTCTTGCAAAACTGGTGGTCACCAAATGCTTATATACATCCTTGCTCTTAATATAATTTGCCATTTCCTCATGCCAATTCTTTACATCTGTTCTCCTTGTTGCAAACTGGTCTGTCCAATCCACTTCGTTAAATAGTTCCCAACTTTGAATGGCTTGCGAATAACCGTAACGTGCAATGATATACCGCAGCCTGTTCTTATGAAAAGCTTTTGCGGTGTTATCGGTGAAGAAGTCCCAGGTGTTTGCAGCGGGTCCGCCGTTTGCCGCATTATAAGGGTTGTCTGTCCATTCAGGATTTACACCAGTCGAAACCTGGCCATGATTATTTAAAGCATTCATAACATACACATTATTTTGCT
The DNA here is from genome assembly GCA_039922055.1 of Ferruginibacter sp. Lineage (GTDB taxonomy): Bacteria > Bacteroidota > Bacteroidia > Chitinophagales > Chitinophagaceae > Ferruginibacter. The sequence goes on along the minus strand of JBDSAP010000383.1, from coordinate 25,256 downwards.
TGCAATAATCCAAAAGCCAGTCAAAATAATAGGCAGATGATTGCTTGTATTTTTTTAAACCCGAAAAGCCGTTATAGTTATTTTTCCATTCCAATCCAAAAGCCCAACTCGACATCCAAACCCTGATAAAGTTGGCGCCGTTAGCGGTAAGATCACTGATCCAGTTAGTGTAGTCTGTTACCACATTGCTGCTTTGCCATCCCATATTCTCACCTACGGGAAAAAATTGGGTGCCGTTATCAAAGCTTAAATAATTGGTAGAATTTTTTCTTATAAATCCAGGCTCCGAAGATGCTACACATTGAAATGATTGGACAGGATATACACCGGTGCCTTCTGCATTGGTGCATGATAAATTATAAATCCAGCTACCGGGTTCGTTAGGCGCATATCTCACTTTAAAACTGCCACTACCCACAGCCGTAAGGCTCCCATTTACATTAAGCGTATAGTCCTGCATGAAGAAACCATCAACGGTATCCTTTCTGCCGGAGGGTGCGGTGAAAACGCATTGTACCACTATCTCACTATAATCGTAAGCGTTGCTAAAAGCTGCGGTAAGATCAATAACAAGCTCTAATTTGTTGAATTTGGAAACAAGGTTATTATTTGCAGTTACCGCATTAATAACGGGGACTGCTAATGGTTTATTTACTTTTTGCGCATTCACAGAATGCAGCATGCAAAGAGATAGAAATGCAATAGGGAAACAAGCAAGGTTCTTCATACGTAGAGTTTTGGAAATACTTTAAATGAAAGTTCTTGTGCCGGAAAAATTTTCACGGAATTCTTTCGGCGTACATCCTTTTTTCTTTTTAAATAAGCGATTAAAATTAGAGATGTTATTGAACCCGCAGCTATATGATACTTCTGCAATAGAGTTGGTGGTATCTATCAATATGCGTGAGGCATGACCAAGCCTTATTTCGTTCAGGCTGTCGATGAATGTAATGCCTGTGCGTTTTTTAATAAAACGGCTGAAGGATACTTCGGTCATATTTACGAGGCGTGCAATATCGTTGAGTGTGATGGGCTTGTCATAATTTTTATTCATGTACTCAAAGGCCTTCTCAATTCGGCGGCTGTTGTAGTTAAGCTGAAACTCGCTGTTGAAGCCTGTTTCAGAAAGCGTACGGATATTTCTTGAAGTAGAAAGATCATGTAATATGTTGATGAGCGCCATCACCGAATCGAAGCCGCTTTCTTTCTCAAGCGATACGATCCGGGGATATATGGCTTGCACCGTATCTTTCGAAAAAAGTATCCCTTTCAAAGAAAGATCAAACATTTTTCGGATAAAGCTTAGTTGATTTCGGCGCAATAATTTTTCATCCAGCAGGTCTTTATGCCATTGGATAGTGATTTCTTTTATTTCCTGGGTTTTACATTGATGGGTAAACCATGCATGTGATAAATTAGAACCAATGAGCACCAGCTCAAGATCATCGATCAGGTCAATGTGATCACCCACAATACGCTTGGCGCCTTTTGCATTGATGATTAGGTTGAGCTCAAATTCATCATGGTAATGAAGGGGAAAATTAAATTCTTTTTTGACCCTGGAAAAGATAGTAAAGCAATCGTTTTGTGTTAAAGGTGTGATTTCCCTTACAATATTTTTATTCATTTTAATAAGCCAGATTTATTATTTGTATGAATATCATCATGAAAGTACAAATTAAATAATTAAAATAGTACCAGTTTTTCTACATTCAATTTGCGAATATTTCCGCTTAAAACGTTGATCACCCGTGGGAAAGCCCTTACCTCCCAAGAAATTCATAGCCGATTAAAGCAAAAGTAGGATAATATAGTATTAGTGTTAAGGTAATGAATCCCCCTATTTTTGTCCTTATTCTGGGATTGTAAAAACTGTTGTATTGAAAAAATCATTTTTTTGTTTTTATGCGCTGTTATGCGTGGGTCTCATTAACCATGTCATTGCACAAACCGCCGACAAAACCGCTACCAGGGAAACCAAAAATCTCTTCTCAAATTTAAAAAGCCAACTAAATAAAGGAATCATATTTGGCCACCAGGACGATCTTGCTTACGGTGTTGGGTGGAAGTACGAGGAGGGCCGCAGCGATGTGAAAGATGTGACGGGTGAATACCCGGGTTTATATGGCTGGGAGTTTTCGGGCCTGGAAGATGGAGATGCGATGAATATTGATGGTGTGCCGTTTGATAAAATGAGAGAGTATATCCGGCAGGGATATAGCAGGGGTGGGGTGATCACGGCAAGCTGGCATTTAGATCACCCGGTAACCGGAAAAAATGCATGGGATACAACTCATGGGGGTGTTGCTGCATGTTTGCCCGGCGGCCAGGCGCATGCTAAGTATATTTCCTGGTTGGATAAAGTAGCTGACTTCTCTTTTTCATTAAAAGGACCTAACGGCGAATTGATCCCGGTTTTGTTCCGGCCTTTTCATGAGTTAACAGGCAATTGGTTTTGGTGGACAAAAAACACTTGCACCGCAGAAGAATTTAAAGCGCTTTGGAAATTCACATTTGACTATCTAACCAATAAAAAGAAGGTACATAATTTTATCTATGTTTATAATACTGCCGACTTTAGTACAAAAGCGCAGTTCCTGGAAAGGTATCCCGGTGATGAATATGTTGACATGATAAGTTTTGATACTTACCAATACGGTGATCCCTTAAAAGATAACAGGTTTGTCGACCAATTAAATAAACAACTTTATATTTTAGATGCTATAGCGAAAGAGCATGGCAAAATACCTGCTTTGGGCGAAACAGGATATGAAGCTATTCCCTATGCCGAATGGTGGACAAAAACTTTGTGGAATGCAATCGGGCACCATCCATTGTCTTATGTATTGTTGTGGAGAAATCATGGAAAGCAGGATAATGGGAATTGGCATTACTACGTACCGTTTAAGGGCCAGGTTTCTGAAGCTGATTTTAAGAAATTTTATTCCCTGGAAAAAGTATTTTTTGAAAAAAAGATAAGGCAACAAAATCTATATAAATAGTAACGCATTCCTGGTGTCCCGTTTTAAAATCCAACTAAACGGCCATAATGGCTAACATTTTTTTTTGAAGGAATAGTGTACTATTAAAGTTAAACAAGGGATAAATAATGAACAATTTTTTTGAACCCGGCAGAGGTTTTTCAATTAAGCTTCATTGGCGTCGCACTCTTGTACATTTTATCAATGAGGAGCAAAATACCAGGTCACTAATTTATCCCTTTCAGTATAATTGCAAAATGATTTAAACACTAAGCCACAGAAACTGCTTATCGCTTATGAAATTACAACTGATAGATGTATTGATCCTTGTTTGTTATCTCATCACCATGATCCTCGTAGGAATATGGATGAGAAAGAAAGCGAAACAAAACAAAGAGAGCTACCTGATGGGAGGCAAAAGTCTTCCCTGGTATATGCTTGGCCTAAGTGATGCATCAGACATGTTCGACATCAGCGGCACTATGTGGATGGTTGCACTGTGTTTTGTTTATGGTTTAAAAAGCATCTGGGTACCGTGGCTCTGGCCGGTATTCAACCAGGTGTTTATGATGATGTTTCTTAGCAAATGGTTAAGGCGTAGCAATGCGAATACCGGCGCTCAATGGTTGCAAACAAGGTTTGGGCTTACAGGTGCCGGAGTAAAAGGTTCACACATCATTGTCATCGCATTTGCATTGATCGGTTGCCTCGGTTTTCTAGCGTATGGGTTTATAGGGTTGGGTAAGTTCGTAGAAATATTTGTTCCCTGGGATGTTATAAAAGACTATGTCCCTTTTCATATAACTGATAAATATGTACCCCATTTCTATGGAATAGTTTTTACGCTATTCGCCATGTTCTATTCAATACTTGGCGGCATGCACAGCATTGTTTTGGGCGATGCTATCAAGTATGGTATAATGACGATTGGGTGTATCGCAATCGCGGTAATCGCCATGCAACAATTGCATGGTAAAACACTGAATGTGCCGCAAGGTTGGGACAGTCCTTTTTTTAGTTGGAAACTCGATCTTGACTGGAGCCGCATTGCAGCAGACGCGAACAAAAAAATTGCTGAGGATGGCTATAGTTTGTTTGGATTGTTTTTTATGATGATGCTGCTTAAAGGTGTATTTGCATCACTGGCAGGACCGGCGCCCAATTATGATATGCAAAAAGTCTTGAGCACCCGCAGTCCAAAAGATGCCAGTAAAATGACCGGCTTTGTAAGCATTATGTTATTGCCCATCCGTTATTCTATGATCACCGGGCTCACCGTATTAGCAGTATTATATTACGACCAGTTAAATCTTAAGGGGCCAACAGGCGTAACGGATTTTGAAAGAATACTTCCGGGGGCAGTCAATAATTTTTTACCGGTTGGTATATTAGGTATCGTACTCACTGGTTTGCTTGGGGCTTTTATGGGCACGTTCAGCGGTACCCTTAATGCAGCGCAGGCCTACATTACCAACGATATTTATTTGAAATATATTAACCCCGCGGCCAGTACCAAAAAGATAATAAAGCTCAATTATGTAGTGGGTGTTTTAGTGGTAGCCGTTGGCGTGTTCTTTGGTTTTCTTGCAAATGATGTAAATGAAATACTTCAGTGGATCGTTGGTGGATTGTATGGCGGATACGTGGCGGCCAATTGCCTTAAATGGTATTGGTGGAGATTCAATGCCAACGGATTTTTTTGGGGAATGGCTGTAGGAGTGGGCGGTGCATTGGTAATGCCGGGTGCGATTAGTTGGGGTATACAAAATCACTATATTACTGAAGCATTGCCATTGTACTGGTGGCCTGTTCTATTTGTTTTGTCGTTGGCAGGCTGTTTCATCGGTACTTATGCGGCGCCGCCTACAGATGAAGGGGTATTAAAGAATTTTTACAAAACGGTAAGGCCCTGGGGATTTTGGAAACCAATACACCAAAAGGTAGTTATGGACGATCCGGCTTTTGTAGGTAACAAAGGGTTTAAGCTTGATATGTTCAATGTAGTTATCGGTATTATCGGCCAGCTATGTTTTACGCTATTACCTATGTATTTTATTTTGGGCATGCACACGCCGCTTTGGATAACCATTGTATCGATCATAGTCATTGTATTTATTTTGAAAAAGACCTGGTGGGATAAACTTGAAAACTAATTCTACTTTGACATATTTAAAAAAATGTAGCTCACGGTTACGATAGTTTAATTATGGAACGAAAAAGATGCCATAAAAAAATACAGTACAAGTGAGTTCCGATATATCGGAATTAGAATAACACAACGATGCCGCCATAAAAAACATCTGCTGGTCAACAAAAAAACACAAAGGTTCGACTTGTCAAAGTAGAACTAAGAACAACAAAAAAATTCTGTACAAAAAAAATTGTTATGAAAAATGAATTTGAAGTAAAAGCAAAACTGTTGAAAGATCAACACGATGCTTTGATCGCCAGGAAAAACGAAATGATTATGGAAGGCAATGGCGTGTACAATAGGTTCAAATATCCGGTGCTTACTGCTGCACATATTCCGTTGTTTTGGAAGTATGATTTTAATCCTCAGACCAATCCTTTTTTGATGCAAAGGTTTGGCATTAATGCAGTGCTGAACACAGGCGCTATAAAATGGAAAGGCAAGTATGTATTAGTGCCAAGAGTAGAAGGTAATGACAGGAAGAGTTTTTTTGCGGTGGCTGAAAGCAGCAATGGCATTGATAATTTCACATTTTGGGAATACCCAATACTGATGCCTTCGACAGATGTGCCTGATACGAATGTTTATGATATGCGATTAGTGGCTCACGAAGATGGATGGATTTATGGATTGTTCTGCACGGAGAGAAAAGACCCGGATGCGCCTGCAGGAGATCAGTCGTCTGCAATTGCGCAATGCGGTATGGCACGCACCAAAGACCTGGTAAAATGGGATAGGCTACCTGATCTTAAAACGCCATCTCCGCAGCAAAGAAATGTGGTATTGCATCCGGAGTTTGTAGATGGTCAATACGCCTTTTACACAAGGCCACAGGATAGCTTTATTGAAGCAGGCAGTGGCGGTGGAATTGGTTTTGGTTTGGCAAAGGATATTACCAATGCTGTAATAGACAAGGAAGTGGTAATTGACGAAAGAAATTATCATACAATTTCCGAATTAAAAAATGGCCAGGGACCTGCGCCTATTAAAACGTCAAAGGGATGGCTGCACCTGGCGCACGGTGTAAGAAATACAGCCGCCGGTTTCAGGTATGTACTGTATATGTTTATGACTGCATTGGACGACCTCACCCGCATTACACATAAGCCTGCCGGTTATTTTATTGCACCGGAAGGAGAGGAAAGAGTGGGGGATGTTTCGAACGTGGTGTTTAGTAACGGCTGGATCAATGATGAAGATGGAACTGTCTATATATATTATGCGTCATCCGATACAAGGGTGCACGTTGCCATTTCAACAATTGATCAGTTAACGGATTATGTAATGAACACACCTGCGGACGGATTACAATCATCCGCCTCCGTTCAAAGAATTTACACCATCATTGATAATAATAAAAAAGTAGGCAGTTCAGTTGATCTCTTATTAGGCAACCATGAATTAAAAAAGGCCTCTGTAAATGTTTAAATAATAATATGGAAATGGAATTGAAAATAGGTAGCTATCCTCCGGAGACGTTGAGTATGGGTGCGTGTCCCGGGCTTAATGAATATTATAATGAACTAAAAAATGAATTGACCGATATTCTTTCATACTGGATACACAATACTCATGATGCAGTCAATGGAGGATTCATAGGACGCGTTGATGAAGACAATGTAAAGCACCCCGAAGCGCCTAAGGGTGCAGTGCTTAACAGCAGGATATTATGGGCATTCTCTACAGCCTTTCAGCTAACCCAAAATGCAGAACATCTTTACCTGGCAAGAATCGCTTTTAGTTACCTGAAAAATAATTTTATTGATGCAGAGCATGGTGGCGTCTTCTGGTCGGTGGATGCGAAAGGCCAACCTCTTGATACAAAAAAACAGGTGTATGCACAGGCCTTTGCAATCTATGGTTGCTGTGCTTACTACCAGGCATCGCACAACGAAGCAGCCAGGGAACTAGCCATTGAATTATACCAGCTAATAGAGAACAAGAGTTTTGATGAAGTTCATGGCGGCTATTTGGAAGCTTTTACAAGAGATTGGAATTTAATAGGCGATATGCGCCTGAGTGCAAAAGATGCCAACGAGAAAAAGACAATGAATACGCATCTCCATGTACTGGAGGCCTATAGTAGCCTGTATAAAATATGGCCAAATGAATTACTGAAGCAACAGATAAAAAAACTGCTGAAGAATTTTACCGAACACATAATTGATCCGCATACAGGACACCTGCGATTATTCTTTGATGAGCAGTGGAACAGTAAATCGGGCCTGGTTTCTTTCGGCCACGATATTGAAGCAGCATGGTTATTATTAGAAGCAGCGAAAACAATTATGGATTTGCCTATTGAAAGGGAAGTAAAAATTCTGTCTCAAAAAATTGCCCGTGCAACTTTAGAGGGTTTGGATGAAGATGGAGGGATGTGGTATGAATATGAACCTGGTAGTCATCATGTAACCAAAGAAAAACATTGGTGGGTACAGGCAGAAACAATGATAGGTTTTTTTGATCAATGGCAATTAACCGGTAACCCAAAGGATCTTGAAAGATCAAGAAAGAGCTGGCAATACGCCAAAGAGTTTATAAAAGATAAAGTGTACGGTGAATGGCTTTGGGGAAGAGATGAAGAAGGCAGCATAATGTCTCACCAGGATAAAGTAGGTATTTGGAAATGTCCTTATCACAATAGCAGGGCTTGTATTGAATTATTAAACCGGATCAATAGCCTGATAAAATAATAAACGAAAGCATGCAATCTTCAATTCACCTCACATTCGCATATAGCGAGATAAAATAGTATAGTCTTTACACGGTTTTCGATTGCGTACACAAATTAAAGAAAGCATCATAACCCATGTTCATCGGTCTAAAGTTGAGTAAGCCCATTATTACTAAAAAACTGCTGGGAAAGACTGTTAGATCAAGGGATTAATAATAGAAACAATCGCCGCTTCAAACAGGCCAATGATCAGGAACGGTTAAAATAGTATTAGTTTTTCCTGAGAAATAAACAATAATTTTGAACAACTAAAAATACGCTGCTATATGAATAAAGTAATTTGCAAAATGCTCATTCTATTTCTATCTGCATTTTTTTCCCAACAAACTTTTGCACAAGACCGGGTAGTAACTGGTAAAGTATCTGATAACACAGGCCTTGCTTTGGCTGGTGCAACCATTTCTGCGCAAGGCGCTAAAGCGCCGGTACTGGCAGACATGTCCGGTTCCTTTTCGATAAGTGTGCCGGCAGCGGCAAAAACGGTTACCATTACTTACATAGGCATGAAGACGCAAACCGTGTCTATCCAGGGAAAAACCAGCATATCGGTAACTATGGAAGCAGATGATTCCAAACTGATGAGTGATGTGGTAGTGGTTGGTTATGGTACTGCTAAACGCGTTAACCTTACTACCGCTCAAACTTCTGTTTCTGCAAAAGAAATTGAAAGAACTGTCAATACTACTATCGAACAAGCAATACAGGGCAGGGCTGCGGGTGTTTATGTTACACAGAATTCAGGACAGCCAGGTGGCGGTATCTCTGTTGCCATCCGTGGGATAAGCTCAATAACTGGAAACACCGAACCGCTCTATGTTGTAGACGGGGTCCAACTACAGGGAGGTGGTACGCAAAATTCTTCTAATCCATTGGCAGGCTTTAATTCTTCGGATATTGAGGACATACAAATTTTGCAAGGTCCCTCAGCTACGGCTATTTATGGCTCAAGAGCAACTAACGGAGTAATATTAATTACCACAAAAAGGGGTAAAAACGGCGAGGCTAAATTAACCTACGGAATTCAGTATAATATCCAGACTCCCCCGAAGAATTTACAAGTAATGGATCTGCCACAGTATGCCCAAATGGTTAAAGAATATCATGCATTAGCAGGTGGAACTACACCAGCCGAATTTCTTGATCCAACTTTGTTGGGAAAGGGAACGGATTGGCAGAAGGAGTTATTTAGTAATGCAGCTATGCAAAAACATCAGCTTAGTTTCAGTGGTGGCAGCAATAATACTACTTACTACATGTCTGGTGAGTATTTAAAGCAGGACGGTATCGCTCTTGGATCAGGATTCGACAGGTATGGCTTTCGCCTCAATCTCGATAACAAACCAAGAGATTGGATAACATTGGGTGCAAATCTCAGTTTCAATCAAACTAACGAGAAACTTACAACCAGCTCTGAAAGTGTTATTTCAGATGCCTTACAATTAACACCGCAAGTGCCCGTTAAAAATCTGAACGGAGAGTGGGGTGGAGGAGATCTGATAAATGGTGCTAACCAATTTGCTCCCGTTAATCCTATTGCAATTGCCAGCCTGCGAACGAATACAAATAAGAGACGACAATTTTTAGGCGGGCTCAACCTGGGATTAAATATTATGAAGGGCCTTACTTTCAGGTCATCCTTCAATACAAACATCAATTATTCAAATTCACTGTATTTTAATCCCACCTACCATATAGGATGGGCAATAAACACTTCTGCTACTTTAGAAAATATTGTTGGTATTAACACTTACTGGAACTGGAACCAGCTATTAGAATATACAAAACAACTCGGTAAACATAACATTGGCTTAATGGCAAGTCATGAAGCCCAGGAATCAAAATGGCAAAATATCAGCGCCCGGAGATCAGGCTTTCTTACCAATAATGTCTTCGACCTCCGAGCCGGTGCAGCTCCTGGTACTAATGAGGGTGGTTCCGGTCCATGGGGCATGGAATCTTACCTGGGAAGACTTAATTATAACTACGACAACCGTTATGTGGTAACCGGTACAGTCAGAAGGGATGGTTCCTCGAATTTCGGTTCTGAAAACCAGTGGGGAACTTTTCCATCAATATCAGCGGCCTGGAGAATTTCGCAAGAAAAGTTTTTTAATGCTCCTGCCATAAGCGAACTCAAGTTGAGGATTGAAACGGGGCTTACCGGTAACCAGGGCAACGGAGGCATTTATTCACCATTAGGTGCAGGTCCGACCGATTTTGGGATAGGCTTTCTACCACTTAGCTACGGTAATCCTGCGTTACAATGGGAGGAAACCAACACTAAGAATATAGGCATAAATATCGGTCTATGGAAGAACAGGGTGTCGGCTGAATTCGATTATTATGTAAAGAATACCAGCAACATGCTCATGAGTAACCCATTGCCGTGGTATATGGGAACAAACGGCACAGGCGCCGTAGGGAATCCAACAGTCAACATTGGAGCAATGCGAACTAAAGGCTGGGGAGTAACTTTAAATAGCACCAATATTGTTAGTAAAGATTTTAAGTGGGAATCAAGCCTTAATTTATCAAGCTTTAAATCGAAGGTTACCAAATTTTATTCAGATGCCGCCCACGTTGATCGCACATCCTGGTGGCTTGATAACTGGACTCAAAGGTCCGAAGTAGGTCAGGAACCCTGGTTGTTCCGCGGTTATATTGTAGAGGGGCTATTTCAGTCAGTAGCAGAAATAGAAAAAAGCGCTGTGCGTGTTGACAATAACCTAGTTAGGCTTCCGACAAATGAGGCCACGGGAGTATGGGTTGGGGATATAAAGTACAGAGATATGCCCACCGTCGATACAAATAATGATGGAGTGCCTGATGCCGGCGATGGAATTATAGATGGCAAGGATGAGACTAATATTGGTAATCCATGGCCCAAACTTTTTGGGGGGTTCACCAATTCAATTTCTTATAAAGGGTTTGACCTGAGCATACTTATCACAGGAACTTTTGGAAATGATATTTATAACCAGTTAGCGAAGGTTAACTCGAATGCAGGAAGAATTTATGTCAGCCGTAATTTGATGATAAATGCAACTAACTACGCCAGGGTAACCATGAAAAATGGTGAACCATCAATTCAAAATCTTGGCACAAATGTTCCGAGGTTAACCAGTTCTGTAGTGGCTAATGATAATAATTACAATACTACAAATAGTAGTTGGGTAGAGGATGGATCATTTGTGAGACTAAAAAATGTTTCATTGTCATATAATTTACCAACGCCATTGCTTTCCAGGCAAAAAATAGTGAGAGGGGTAAGAGTAACATTTGGCGCCCAAAACCTCGCTACTATAACCGGTTATTCTGGTTTTGACCCTGAAGTGGGATCTTATGTGGGTGCAAATGCCAATGGTGCAAACCAGGCTATTGGTCTTGACTTTGGCCGCTATCCCCTAACGCCTATTTACACTTTTAGTCTGGGTGTTAACTTTTAAAATTTTTGAAAATGAAAAATATTAAAATGAAAAGTATTAATTACCTGGTAGGTTTATTAGTTATACAAATTATTTTCTTATCAGGTTGTAAAAAAGATTTTCTTGTTAAGCCTCCGACAGATGCTATTGTGGATGGAAGTTTCTATCAAAACGATGAGCAGGTATTAGCTGCAACGAACCTGTTGTACAGCAAAGTATGGTTCGACTATAATGATAAAGCTTCCTATAATCTCGGTGATTTTCGTGCGGGAACGGCTTACTCAGCCTACAATGATCAAGGAAACGTTCGTTTTAATACAACGGGCCTTAACAAGGAAAATGAAGCTGCATGGCGTGCATTTTTTATTGTTGTGGGCCAATCTAATCTTGCAATCAGTAACATAAACAGGTATGCCGGTCCCGCTGTTTCGCCTGAGATTAAAAAGATAGCTATTGCTGAAGCAAGATTTATGAGAGCGGTTGCCTACCGTTATTTAACCATGAACTGGGGTGATGTGCCCGTAATAGAAAATAACCTGACGTTACTAAACGACACTACTATTCATAAAAACACTGCTAAAAGTGTTTGGAAATTTATAACCCGGGAAATGCAGGCAGTTGCAGCGGATTTACCCGAAACGCCGATGCAGTTAGGCAGAATAAGCAAGTGGTCAGCGGAAGGAATGTTGGCTCGTTTTTACCTGACACGAGCTGGTGTCGAGTCTAATGGTGGTGCAAGGAACCAGGTATTTTTAGATAGTGCAAAGTATTATGCACAAAGAGTCATCAATAATAGCAAAGCGAGTTTATTAGCAAACTATGCCGAGCTGTTTAAATATCCTTATGACAATAAAGCTGAGTCTTTATTCGAATTGCAATGGGTTGCCCTCTCAGGAGGCCCGGGATATGGGGTGGGTAATAGCGCACCTTCCTATCTGAATTATAGTTCCGACATTAGTGTAGAAGGCTGGGGTGGTGATAAAGGTGCAACCTTTTGGATGCTCAGTCAATATGAAGGATTTACTGCCAATGCAAAAGGAGATACATTGAAAGGCCGTACGCTTGATCAAAGGTTAAAGGCAACATTTATGATGCCTGGAGCCAACTACCCTGAAATAACACAACTTTTAAATGGAGTAAATCAAAAGCTAATCTTTCCATATTCTAAAGGAGATGTGAACTTCGCAAGTGTTAAAAAATATGTGGTTGGTAAATCGGAAGACCTGGGATTCATTGTTGAGGCACAACGTTATCCTAACAACACCTATATGCTCCGATTAGCGGAAATGTATCTTATTTACGCAGAAGCTGTTCTGGGAAATAGTGCTTCCACAAGTGATGCAACTGCATTGGATTATTTTAATAAAGTACATACCAGGGCGGGTTTACCACAACTTGCAATTCCTCTTACTTTGGATATTATCTTAAAGGAGAGATTTATTGAGTTTGCCATGGAAAGTATGGCATGGTATGATTTGGTAAGTCTTCACTACTGGAACCCTGCAAAGGCGTATTCCATTATAAATGACCAGGACCGGGAGCGGTATAATATAAACCCGGACGTGTTTCCTAATCCCACATCATGGACAATCGCAAAAACAACCTGGGTAGCCCCGGCCACGAGGAAGGTTGTTGCAAACCAGGGCAACTTCTTATTACCAATACCTTCATTGGAATTGATCCAGGCGCCAAACTTATCTAAAGAATCAGTGGATTATCCATAACAGGTTACATAATATTTTATATTAAAAATTGCTAGTCAATGAAAACATTTAAAAAAATACTACTCCCGTTTATCATGGCATTTGCCATAGTGAGTATTTATACTTCCTGTACAAAAGATAAACTTTCAAATAGTGGTGAACCGCGGATAAAATATGTGCGGATTACAAGTCCCGAGTCGGCCGATTCTCTTTTAGTAGGGGCGGGTCAGGGTAACCTGATTGCCATTGTAGGTGAAAATTTACAGGATGTGGTGGAAATTTGGTTTAATGACCAGAAAGCTACTTTAACACCCACCTATATTACCAGCACGACTATTTTAGTCAGCGTTCCTACTCCTATCCCGAGGGCGGTAACTAACAAGGTTAAATTGATCTTTTCAAATGGAAAAACACTGTTGTATGATTTTGAGGTTCAGATTAGTGAACCAGCGATTAGCAGCATGGTATCCGAATACGTTAATACAGGCGAGGTAGCTACCATAAGAGGAGATTTCTTTTATGAACCACTATCCGTAATTTTTGCCGGTGGAGTAACGGGGGACCTGGTTTCGGTGACAGATAAAATTATCCAGGTAAGAGTGCCTGCAGGTGCCTTGCCGGGTCAGATAACTGTTAAAACAAATTTTGGAGAGACGAAATCAGATTTTTGGTTTAGAGATAATAGAAACATTTTTCTTAGTAGCGATCCTTTTACCGGATGGTGGAATGCCAGTTATGTAGTGTCCAACCCGGGGCCTGGCGACCCTCCAAAAATTAACGGTAATTACATAAGGATAAAAAAATTAATTGGTGGGTGGGTTTGGACTGAAGTTGCTGGTGGCCCTGCAGATGCAATGGGACCAATCAGCAAAAATATTCCAGATGAAGCTATTTTGAAACCCTCCGATTACAACTTAAAGTTTGAGGTTAATACCCTAAAACCGTACAACCACAATTTGATAAAGCTAAATGTTGGTTTGCGCAGCGAAAATAATAATGGATACATCTGGGCGCCTCCATATGACACACATGGTGAGTGGCAAACAGTTATCATTCCTTTTAATGAAATAGCAGCAAGTTATGGAACACAGCTCACCGTTAGTCCAACTGGATATTGGACAAGGCTTTTGTTCCACGGTCCTGAGGACCTGGATGCCGATATTTCTTTCGACAATTTTAGGATAGTACCAAAAATTATTAAGAAATAGTTATACGCCCATTGGGAACCTAAGGTTAGAACATTAGTAAAATAAAAAAAACACAATGAAAATATTTCTCAATGCCCGTCTTCTTTCGTTACTATCCCTTATTATTATTTCAATTGGTATTTTCAGTTCGTGTAAAAAGGATAGTGTCGAAAAATCCAGCAAAATTGAATTATTAAGTTTTGGTCCTACAGGCGCCAGGCCCGGCGATACGCTGAAGTTTATTGGAAATAACCTGGATAAGGTCACCGAAATTAAATTAACAGGCGCCACTGTTGCAAGTACCGCCTTCATTTCTCAAACATCAGAACTTATCCTGATAATAGTACCTGCCAGCACTGAAAAAGGATTCGTAACACTAAAGACTTCTGATGGGGATATCATGACAAAAACACAATTGAATTTAGAAGTTGTACCCATAATCACTTCTATCACAAAGGAGGCAAGGCCGGGAACTAACATCACCATAAAAGGAAATTATTTACAGTGGGTAACCGCAGTAACATTTGAGAAAGACCTGGCTGAAACATCCTTTGTAAGTAAAACGGTGAACGAACTGGTAGTTAAAGTGCCGTTGACTGCACAAACAGGAAAATTGGTTCTTAATTACGGCGGCACGGAACCATTATCATTCACAACAGACAGTATCCTTAAGGTGACGCTGCCAATGATTACGGGTTTAGCGCCTGCAGCAGTTTTGCATGCAGCTAATCTCACTATCACAGGTACTGATCTTGATCTTGCCAAAAAAGTTATATTCACTGGCGTTACTGCCCCGGTAACAACATTTGTGAGTCAGTCTGCAACGCAACTTGTCGTGAAGGTGCCAGCGTCGGCAACTAAAGGCAAAATAACTTTAGAAGCTGCTTCAGGCGTGCAAACAACCTCCGCCTCAGATATGGATGTACTATTACCTGCTGTTACAACGATAGGACCTAACCCTGTTGATCCGGGAGCGAATCTTACCGTTACAGGCACAAACCTTAACCTTGTTACTTCCATTACTTTTGAGAATGCGCCTCCTGTCTCTTCATTTGTAAGCCAAACCGCCAGCCAGATCGTTGTGAAAGTGCCAACCGGCGTATTAAGAGGTAAAATAACTTTGGGTGTACTAAACTCAACACTTACAGTTCAATCGCCGGATGTCCTGGACATAGTTGGCAGTGTTCCACCTCCGACTGTTGCATTTCCTTTTTACAATGATGCTGTTACTTCCAACTGGAACGGCTGGATCGGTGGCGGATGGGGTGGAACTTCGGATAGAGATAACACGACTCCTGTGAGGGATGGTACGAAGTCCGTTAAAATAAACTATGTGGGGGGCTGGGGCTCGCCACTCCAGCTTGGAGGTGCCAATGTGACTATAGCGCCATATACTACTTTTAAAATTTCTATTTATGGTGGTCCGGGTACTGCGGGTAAAAAAGTTAATATAGGAATAAATGGCAACGACTCTTATACCATTACATTGGATGAAGGTAAATGGACTGATTATTCAATTCCTGTTGGAACACTTACAACTGCCACCAAAATAACCGACCTTATCATAAAAGAATTTAACGGAACCGGCGGCTTTACAATTTATGTAGATGCTATGGGATTAAACTAGGATACAAAATATAACAATATAATAAACCTGGCTACTGTGAAATGATATTAACGGTGCCAGGTTTTTTTTAGCCCATATAGGAGTAAAGTTTTCAGACACAAGTATATAGTTTCATAAATTTGATCATCACAAAAAAATCTAAACCAAACTCCCCTAATAAAAATGAGGCATATTTTAATAGTATTGATTGCTACAGCTATGTGTTTTACCAGCACGGCACAAAAATCTAAACCTGCAACCTCAGTTGACAAAAAAGTAAACCAGCTTATTTCAACAATGACATTGGAAGAAAAAGTTGGTCAAATGACACAGGTTACATTGGGAGTAGTGGGTACAGAAACTGATGGGGAACTAGATGCTGCCAAGCTTAAGGACGCTGTGATCAATCATAAAGTTGGGTCTATATTAAATGTAACCGGGCATGCTTTATCTGTTCAGCAATGGCATGCATTGTTAACTCAAATAGCAGATGAGGCAAAAAAAACACGGTTGAAGATCCCCATTATTTATGGGCTTGATGGCATACATGGGCAGACCTATACATTGGATGCGACCTTATTTCCTCAAAGCATTGCTATGGCTGCTTCCCGTAATATCGGGTTAGCAAAAGCAGCAACAAAAGCTACAGCAAATGAACTGAGAGCTTCTGGTGTTCGGTGGAACTTTGCGCCGGTACTGGATATTGGCCGTCAGCCACTGTGGTCAAGGTTTCCTGAAACCTATGGCGAAGATGTTTTTATCGGCAAAACAATGGGTGCTGCGGTTATTAAAGCTTATGAAGAAGATGGTCTCCGTAATCTTACTGCGGTGGCAAGTTGCATGAAACATTACCTGGGTTATTCCGCTTCCCGTACCGGAAAGGACCGTACACCGATCTACATGCCTGAAATAGAAATGCGGGAATATTATTTGACACAATTCAGAGAGGCCGTTAAAGCAGGCGCTTCTACTGTAATGATCAACTCAAGCGAAATAAATGGCGTACCCGTACACGCCAGTAAATATTTGCTCACAGATGTATTAAGAAAGGAACTTGGTTTTGAAGGACTGATCGTCACCGATTGGGAAGATGTGAAAAGAGTGAACGACCGGCACTTTGTAGCAGCCACGCCAAGGGAAGCGGTTGCTATGTGTGTGAATGCCGGAATTGATATGAGCATGGTACCAACTGATTTTTCTTTTTATGATTTGTTGATAGAAGCCGTGCACAAGAAAGAAGTATCGATGAGCAGGATCGATGATGCGGTAAAAAGAATTTTACTACTGAAATATAAACTGGGTTTATTTGACAACCCTTATCCCGAAAAAGAAGCGATACCAAATTTTGGAAAGCCTGCCTACCAGCAAATTGCGCTGGATGCTGCGCATGAAGCAATGACCTTACTGAAGAATGAAAAAAATATTTTGCCTCTGTCAAAAACCGCGAAGATCCTGGTGGCTGGTCCTGCTGCCCAAAGCATCAGTGCATTGAATGGCTGTTGGAGTTATACATGGCAGGGAAAAGATGAACGCTGGTATCCTGCAGATAGTAAAACTATTTTGCAAACAATTATCGAAAAATCAGGCGCATCAAATGTTGTTACTACAACCGGAAAAGGCTTCGATAATCCACAGAACTTTGATGCAGCGGCATTAACCGCGGCAGCCGCTGGAGTTGATGCGATCATTTTATGCTTAGGTGAAGATGCGTATGCTGAAAGTCCTGGAAATATAAGGGACCTCGCATTGGATGAGAACCAGGTTGCGTTAGCAAGAGCTGCAGCGGCAACCGGCAAGCCGATAATATTGGTACTCACCGAAGGAAGGCCAAGATTCATCACTAGTATTGAACCTTCCATGAACGGCATTTTGATGGCTTATTGGAGCGGAAAGAAAACAGGTGAAGCGATTGCAGATGTATTATTTGGTGATTATAATCCCAATGGTAAATTGCCTTTCAGCTATCCACGAAGCATGGGCGAAATTGTGATGTATGATCGCAAACCAACAGAAGAGGTGAGGGAGGTTTTCAATGACAATGTGCATACAGGTTACGATCCGTTATTTCCATTTGGACATGGATTAAGTTACACCAGTTTTGAGTATAGTGATCTTAAACTAAGCTCACCTGTTTTAAAAGGCAATGATAATCTTACCGTGACTGTAAATATAAAAAACACAGGCAGCAGAGATGGCAAACATACAGTGGAACTTTATACCAGGGATATGTACGCCAGCATAACGCCCAGCATCAGGCGCTTACGGGCATTTCAAAAAATTGACCTGTGGGCTGGCGAAAGTAAAGCGGTTACCTTCCGAATAAATAGAAATGACATCGCTTTTGTGAATGCGCAGTTGAAAACTGTAACTGAGCCCGGCGATTTTAAAGTGATGGTAGGGGACCTTGTTGCTGATTTTAAATATCAATAATGTTTTCGTGTAATTATTATTTACATGCTTTTTTATATACAGTCAACATTTACTGGTATGCGTAAATATCACAAGCTTCTTTTTATCCTGCTGGTATTAATAAGCAGCGCAAATTTTTCGTTTGCAAATCCCATAAAATTATTTGAGGCAGACAACCAATATTATCAATACGTGGGCCGGATTGATTTTTCTGATAAGAAAATGCCTCGTTTTTGGAGCCCGGGAGTTTATATAAAAGCGGGCTTTAAAGGTTCGTTCTGCCAGTTGATAATAAACGACCAGGAGTTATGGGGGAAAAATCACAATTACCTGGAGATACAAATCGATGACCAGGAACCAAAACGCATACAAACTACCGGAAAGCTAAATACGATTAGTATCGCCGAAGGATTAGGTAACGGAAATCATACGGTGATTATTTGTAAAAATACAGAGTCAAATATTGGCTGGATTGAATTTGTAGGTTTGAAATGTGAGGATTTGTTACCACTACCGGCGCTACCCGAACGAAGAATAGAATTCATTGGTAACTCTATCACCTGCAGTGCGGGTAGCGATCAATCGCTGGTGCCTTGCGGGAAAGGAGTATGGCACGATCAGCACAATGCGTACATGGGCTATGGGCCCGTAGTTGCAAGATCATTGGATGCGCAATGGGTGCTAAGTGCGGTTTCCGGCATTGGCCTTATTCATAGTTGTTGCGGCCTCACCATCACTATGCCACAGGTGTTTGATAAGATAGATATGCGTGGTGATTCACTTACCTGGAATTTTGCAGCCTATCAGCCGGATGTAGTAACTGTTTGTCTTGGACAAAATGACGGGATACAGGATTCAGTAATATTCTGCAATGCTTATATCAACTTCATCTGGAGGCTAAGAGCATTCTATCCGGCAGCCGAAATTATTTTATTAACGAGCCCAATGGGGGATGCCAAACTAACTGCAGCGCTGAAAAATTATTTATCAGGCATTAAGAATGCCGTAAGGTTGAAAGGCGATAAAAAGGTTGATAGCTATTTTTATTCCAAGCAATATCACAATGGTTGCGATGGTCACCCCGACCTTGCTGAACACCAATTGATAGCTGCAGAGCTCGGCGCTTTTATTAAAAATAAAATGAAGTGGTAGTATTGTAAATTCGTGTTTTATTTTTTAAAAATCCTTCAACATGAATTATACGCCTTCAGAAAACAGGTATAACGAAATTCCTTATAACCGTTGTGGTAAAAGTGGCTTGTTGCTACCAGCTATCTCCCTGGGCCTTTGGCAAAATTTTGGTTCCGTAGATAATTTTGAAAATGGCCAAAACATTATCCGTCATGCCTTTGATCGCGGCATCACCCACTTTGACCTTGCAAATAACTACGGCCCTGTTCCTGGTTCAGCCGAAGAAAACTTTGGTAAAATATTAAAGATGGACTTTCCCGGCAACCTCCGGGATGAGTTGATCATTTCCACGAAAGCGGGTTACAATATGTGGGCCGGGCCTTATGGCGAATGGGGCTCCAGAAAATATCTTCTCTCAAGTCTTGACCAGAGTTTAAAGCGCATGCAACTGGACTATGTAGATATTTTTTATTCTCACCGTCCTGATCCGGATACGCCGCTTGAAGAAACAATGATGGCGTTGGATACTGCTGTTAAAAGTGGCCGGGCATTGTATGCAGGTATTTCCAATTATAAGGCTGCCGAAGCAAGAAGAGCCTTTGTGATTCTGAAACAACTAGGCACGCCCTGCATCATTCATCAGCCAAAATATTCTATGTTTGAAAGATGGGTGGAAGCCGATCTGTTAGATGTATTGGAAGAGTTCGGTGTTGGTTGTATTCCATTTTCGCCGTTAGCCCAGGGCATGCTAACTGATCGATATTTAAAAGGTATTCCAGAAAATTCGAGAGCATCCAAACCCGGTGGTTCGTTAAAAGCTACAGACCTTACACCTGAACGCCTGGACCAAATAAAAATGCTGAATGAGATAGCACTCGGCCGCAACCAAACGCTGGCACAAATGGCAATCGCATGGCTCATGAAAGATAAGCGCATCACTTCAGTGCTGATAGGGGCAAGCTCTGTGCAACAGTTAGAGGATAACCTTAATACATTGCAGAACACTAATTTTTCAGGAGACGAACTTGATAAAATAGAAAGCATCTTACAAGAATAAAAATTAATAATTTGTCAATGGTGAATGGTGAATGGTCAATCGTCAATCGTCAACGGTCAATCGTCAATGGTCGATGGTCAACGGTCAATGGTCAATGGTCAATCGTCAATGGTCAATCCTCAATCCTCCGTTTCAACAATTTAAAATAAGCTCAATGAAATTTTGTCTTGCTGCATTCCTCTTTGTGTCGATGGTCTATAGCATCCACGCCCAACCTGTAAAAAAGAATGGAAGCCTTAAAGTATCAGGTACACAATTGGTAAATCAAAAAAATGAGCCGGTTGTCCTCAATGGTATGAGCTTTGGCTGGAGTTGTTTTCATTCCCGGTTTTATACCGCAGGGGTTGTAAAGCAACTGCACAAAGACTGGAACTGTAATGTTGTGAGAGCGGCGCTTGGAGTGGAACCGGAGGGTGGCTACCTGAAAGATTCCGCAAAGTCAATACAACTTATAAAGACGGTAGTTGACGCAGCTATTAAAGAAGGCATCTATGTTATCATTGACTGGCATAGCCACAATATTAATTTAGATGCGTCGAAAAATTTCTTTAAAGAAATGGCAACGGCTTATGGCAGTTACCCCAACGTGATCTATGAAATATTTAACGAACCTGATTATGAAACATGGCCCGAAGTAAAAGCTTATTCCGAAGAAGTAATCGCCACCATACGTGCGATAGATCCAGACAATATTATTTTAGTGGGCAGCCCGCATTGGGACCAGGATATTAACCTGCCTGCCGAAGATCCCATCAGGGGAATTGATAATTTAATGTACACCGTGCATTTTTACGCTGCCACACATAAGCAATCGTTAAGAGACAAAACGGACGCGGCTATTGCAAAAGGATTACCGGTTTTTGTTTCTGAATCCGCAGGTATGGAAGCCAGTGGCGACGGCAAGCTCAATGATGAAGAATGGCAGAAATGGATCGATTGGATGGCGGCAAAAAAAATCAGTTGGGTTACCTGGTCTGTTTCCGATAAAAATGAAAGCTGCTCCGTGTTAAATCCTTCCGCATCATCTAATGGATATTGGGAAGAAAGAGATCTGAAAGAATCGGGAATGAAGACAAGGGAATATTTAAGAAAGAAGAAGCAGTAAATTGAAAAGAAAATCATTGCTCGATCTCAATTTTCAAGATGTGAAAACTTTCCGGATTGGATCTTATTAAACCTTCAAACTTCTTCACCACAATCATTTGAGCAGATAATATGGAAAAATTTTTACTAAGCTGCGATTGGGGTACTTCGTCATTCCGGTTAAGGTTGGTTGATCTGCGTGATGGTAAATTTATAGCGGAGCATAGATCAGGCGAAGGCATAAGCTCCACTTTTGAGGCATGGAAAAAAGTTGAGAACAACCTATCCAGAGAAGATTTTTTCCGCCAATATTTAAAAAAGGAAATCAAAGCGCTATCAGTAGAAACGTCTTTGGATTTAACGAAGGTGGTACTGGTAATTTCCGGCATGGCTTCCTCGTCAATCGGCATGAATGAGCTTCCTTATGCAGCGTTGCCCTTTGCGCTAAATGGTAAAGACGCATCGGTAAAGATCTTTGAAGCCAATGAGCAATTTCCTTATAAAACAATGCTCATTTCAGGAGTAAGAAACGACCAGAATGCAATGCGGGGAGAAGAGACGCAATTAATAGGTTTGGTAGATCAGGTACAGGTTAGGCTTGATGCAAAAGATGCAATATTTATTTTTCCGGGTACGCATTCCAAACACATATACATACAAGATGGGCAGTTGATAAACTTCGAAACTTATATGACTGGTGAGCTGTTTGATGTAATAGCCAGCCATAGTATTTTAAAAGATTCCATTGATACCAGCAGCCTGGTAGAATCCTCGGCAGATAACAACGAGGCTTTTCTTTTGGGCATAGTTAAATCTGCCGATAATGGAATAATGAGATCTTTGTTTACCGTAAGAACCAATCAGCTATTCAACCGTTTCAATAAAAAACAAAACACACATTATTTAAGTGGCCTGCTCATTGGCGCCGAGCTGCAATCGCTTATTGAAAAAACAAATAGTGCGCTCATTTTATGCAGCGGAAGCAGCTTGTTTCCATTTTATACCAATGCCATCGAAGTATTGGGTTTAACAGAGCGAAGCATCACATTACCTGCTGAACTAGTAGATAAAGCAGCCGCAATCGGACACATAAAAATATTCAACCACAACCGATCATTATTCATTGATTAAACCTAAACCGATCTACATGTCTCATCCACAAAGTGAATTGCAAAAAGAATTTGAGCTGGAACGTATGATCTTATTCAGCGACGCTGTGTTTGCCATCGCTATCACATTACTCATCATCGAAATAAAATTTCCGGAGGTACACAAAGGCGCATCAGCTCACGAAATATGGCTCGATTTCGCACCAGTACTTATTCGGTTTATAGGCTTTATCCTAAGTTTCTTTTTTATTGGTCTTCAATGGGCACGGCACCTGAAGATTTTTAAATACCTGCAATCATATAATAACGGCGTAATATTAATCAATCTCATTTTTCTGTTTTTTATTGTTTGTTTTCCTTTTACCGCCTCCGGACTTACTGAGCATATTCGCCCAGGATTTTTGCTGCCGATTTTTATTTACATTATTAATGTCGCCTGTGTCGTTATTGCTCAATACGCCTTATGCCGGTACATGTTTAAAACAAAAACTAAATTAACCTTCCCCGGATTTGAAAAAGAAAAAAAATACATGATGCTGCAAAGTAAATATGGGGCCATTATGCTGATCATTACTATTGCCATTACAATTTCACTGTCAACTGTTTTTTCCGGAAATGTAAGCTATACTTTATATGGCTTTTATTTTTTACCAATATCAATGGTCTTTGTAAAAAAATACCTGAAGAAATATAAACCGGCAAATACTCCTGAATAAGTTTAGCTCCATAAAATTTCCGTCACTTGCATTAAATGCTCGCCGCCGCAATATTTTCAATTGTTGAAGTTTATATTTGCTGCAGCTAATACTTTGTTAGTTTAAACTTTACGTATGAAAAAGAGATCCGCTACTAAAATATTAATTCTCGGTTTATTTTTTTACATGCCTTTTCAATCAATGGCATGGGGATTATTGGGGCATCGCATTGTAGGTGAAATTGCCGAGAGTTATTTGAATACAAAAGCAAGGGCCGCTATTAAAAAAATATTGGGAGATGAGTCTATGGCAATGGCGGCCAACTGGGCAGACTTTATAAGGTCTGATACAAGCTTAAAATACCTTGATCCATGGCACTATGTCGATTTTGATTCGGGCCTGAACTATAATGAAATGAAAGAGTATCTCCGAACAGACACGGCTGTTGATGCCTATACAAAGCTTGCCTTTCTTACCAACGAACTAAAGAAAAAAAATCTTTCGGAGGATAAAAAATTATTTTACCTGAAAATGCTCATACATATTGCAGGCGATATTCACCAACCATTACATGCCAGCGCACATGGCGACCAGGGTGGCAATGCTATCAAAGTACAGTGGTTCAATCAGCCTTATAACCTCCACAGCGTGTGGGACACTTATTTTATAGAATCGCAGAAGTTAAGCTACACGGAATATGCCCATGCTATCAATCATGTAACCCCGCAACAAAAAACAATTTGGCAAAAACAACCCGTAAGTAAGTGGATTTTCGATTCGTATTCCATCAGCAACACCTTACGATCTGAGATAAAGCCCGATCAAAAACTAAGCTACGATTACAACTTTCGCTATCTTAAAACTTTGAATGAACAACTATTAAAAGGTGGCGTTCATCTCGCTGGTTTGTTAAATGAGATTTTTGGTTAAGATCGAAGTGATTGTTATACCAGCTTCAGTTTTTCAAAGCATCATCGTTGTGTCACAATCCGTTCAACGGCATACCATTGGGGATCTTTTCCCACGTTTTAATTATAGCCTGCTTAACCAATAGGCGCAGGAATGAGGGGCTGACAATGAGCGAAGGTTTCCTGTGCCGGACGTTTACTAAGAAGACACTATAAAGAGAATGGGGTAAGAAGGCTTATTTAATATTCGGTTATTGCAAGGCTTTTAATTTCTCTTCGCAGCAACGTCTCCTCCCGAGCCTTGTGTGTTGGTCAGGGACGTTGCGTACTACGGAGCGATATTTTATTAGACAAACGAAATGTTTTTCTTTTGGAATGCAAGATTTTATTTAACAGGTGTACAAGGCATTTACCAGTCAGGCGCAGGATTCCGTCCTGTGTCTGACCTGTTACTACTGCTTTGAGTTGAGTGATATTTCAACAACACAAATTTAGTTCGGGATATAAAATAAAAACACGATGAGCAATTGGTATAAATTTATTGACAATGAAGGAGTATATTTTACCACATCAACCGTAGCGGGGTGGACGGATGTTTTAACAAGAGACGTTTAAATTGTCTTCATTGGAACCCTGTAACAGCAGGCTTTGTAGCAGAGCCATGGCATTGGATATATAGCAGTGCGATTGATTGTTTTTCAGACAAAAAGGGGCTGCTGGATATTATTATTTTGGATGGCTCTTAGGATCGGAGATTAGTAACAGGGAAGACACAGGACGGAGTCCTGCGCCTGTGGGCAGAGTCCTGCGTCTGATGGTTGCTAACAAAAGCACAATAAATCGTAATAAAAAAACCTCACGTAGGCGCAGGAATGAGGGCGGGCAATGAGCGAAGGTTTCCTGTGCCGGACGTTTACTAAGAAAACACTATAAAGAGAATGGGTAAAAAGGCTTATTAATATTCAGTTATTGGAAGGCTTTTAATTGCACGGGATTAGTAACAAAGAGACACAGGACGGAGTCCTGCGCCTGATGGG
>JBDSAP010000382.1:0-13124 GCA_039922055.1 Ferruginibacter sp. | reverse complement strand
TTTTAGCGAATCGATATCATCATTAATAAGCTTTAAGT
Source organism: Ferruginibacter sp. (assembly GCA_039922055.1). Taxonomy (GTDB): domain Bacteria; phylum Bacteroidota; class Bacteroidia; order Chitinophagales; family Chitinophagaceae; genus Ferruginibacter. The sequence goes on along the minus strand of JBDSAP010000382.1, from coordinate 13,086 downwards.
ACCTGTTTAATTCCCGTATCGCTGTGGTGTCATTTTCTTTTTTCAATTCTGCGAGTTGCTGACCTCTTTCTTTTTCGAGTTTTTTAAGTATGGTGCTAACCGGCTTTTTCTTCTTCACTACCACTACTTCCTCTTTTGGTTGCATAAACGAAAAAAAGATAAGGAAGAAAAACGCCGAAGTAAACACATACATGCGAATGGGATTGAGGTAAGATGCACGCCTGCCTCTTGCATATTCGGCCGGCAAAAACCCCGGCCGCCAGATTAAATATTTCAAAGTGCTGAAAAACTTACCGTCGAAATGGGTAATATCATAAAAGAAATGAGCAACCAGGTGCCAAAAACTTTCCTTTGGTTCAATATTTTCCTGTCCGCAAATGTGACAATAAGTTCCATGAAGCCTGGCATTACAATTCAAGCAATCTTTTTCTGACCTTTCTTTTAAATGATTCACTCGCAAAGAATTTTGTTAAAAATAGCTCAAAAAAACAGGGCACTCGCTTTTGGCATAAATTAAGCTCTTTTATAATTAAATTTAACCACAACCACAGAATTACAACAATAATGAAAGTAAAAAAATGTTATTTGGGTTGACATAAAAAAAATGTCCAATATTTAATTTTCAAACTTTCAACTATCTTATTTTTACGGATGAAAACAAGCCACATGATAAAACCAGTGTTCCTCACTTTTACTTTACTCACCCTCATTACGTCCACTAATACAGCTCAATATTATTACAAAGATATTATTAGTCCTAAACAGGCAGAGGCAGAAAGGGCCGTGTTAAAAGAGCAAAAGATCCGCACTATCAAAGTGCACAGTTTTGAGGGGAATGGCGAAGTGAGTCCCGGTTTCTTCTGCGAAAAAAAAATTGCCCGTGATTATCGCCGCGTAGAAACTTACACCAAATCAAATATCAGCGGCCGGTCCATACTTACGGCCTCTTACAATGATAAGGACCAGCTTATTAAATCAAATGACAGTTCTGAATTGTCCGTAACGAGTTCTGTGTATGAATATGAGAATAGTAATCTTGTTCGCATCATTTCCAATTCGCATTCAAGTGATGAAGATTTTTCTACGAGGCATATTGAAGAGCATCAGTACACGTATGATGAAAAGAACAGGCCGGTGAAAATGTTGCTGATCCGCAATAGTAAAGACTCATCCTGGGTAAACTTTACACTGGATCAGCAAGGCAACGTGACCGATGAAGTAGAGCAAGCCAAAAATGGCAAACATTACTACTACTATTATAATGATAAAAACAGGCTCACGGATATCGTAAAATTCAACATAGTAAAAAATAAATTGCTACCCGATTTTTTATTTGAATATAACGGTGCTGGCCAGGTAACCCAAATGGTAACTGTAGAAGAGGGTGTTAACAGTGAATATTATACCTGGAAATATGTTTACAACGATGGATTGCGCATTATCGAAAAATGCTTTTCAAAAGAAAAAATTTTGCTGGGTTATTTTGAATATGAATATGAGTAAAAGGCCCCCTGTCCCCCGAAGGGGGAACTTAGGACAAATCTGTATTATAACTTCCAACGAGTGCTCTTGTTCATGGTTTTAATTTTGGCCACGTACCCCCTTTCAATTTAGCGTATCACATCACACATCATACATCACACATCATACATCATACATTGTATGAGATTGTATTTAAAAAAATTGCTGCAAATGCAGCAATCAATAATTTTTAGGCTCCATCTTCGTGTGTCTCACTCTAAGAACACGAATGATATTTTTTTGATAACGATATACTACTCTGTAGCGATGCTTTTCAAAAGCCCTGTAACTGCCATCGTTATCTGTTTTATATTTATCGGGATTGTAGTATTCAGGGTTTGTAATCGCTTTCTCTGTGGCAGCTACAATATCACTGATAACTTTTAGGGCATTTTGCGGAGAGTCTTCGCTAATGTATTTGTACAAAGCCCGGATATGTTGTTATGAACGCCTTGTCCAAACCAATTGATTTTTTACCATTGCTTTATTCTCTTTTTCATTGCTGCATTACTAATGTAATCACCTTTTGTAAATTCTGCTTCTGCTTCTGCCAACTCTTTATTGTATTGTTCAATATTGATACGCCCTTCCTGCTCTATATCTGCCTCTAAAAGGGTATAAATGGCTTTCACTTTTTTTTCGTCTGCGACCTGCATATAAGCTACTAATTTTTTGCGGATCGCTACTGCTGTCATACCCTGTATTTTTATACCCAAATTTAATCATTTTTTTATCCGAACGGATGATGCCTTTGCAAGTTGATTGGCGAATGTTTTCAACTCCTGCACTTCCTACATTTCTGTGCTAGTGCTGTGTTAACAATGAAATGGCGTATGATTTATTTTATTACACGAATTATAAAAGGCGAATTACACGAATTAATACAGTGCCTTTTCTTAATTCTTGTAATCCGATAGCAATCGATTATCAGTTATGAGTTATAAGTTCCATTCAGCCACACATAAAGCTATAAGAATTTGAATCATCCCTCTGATGATAAATTGTGAATTCACTTTTTATAACCGATAGCAAAAAAATCCGCCCACAATCGCCTATATCAAAGAGACCTTATACCTTTCACGCATCACACATCATACATCAAAAGAACCCCTTGAAAAATCAAGGGGCTCTTTTTTATTATAGTCTACCAAAACTACTGCCGATTTAATCTCTCTCCTACTTTATCCTTTTTGATTCACTTTCCAAACCTGTCTTTCTATCCCTTGAATTTTTTATCTGGCTACTTCCAAAACGCCAGCTAAAATTAACCCTGAATGTAGTGCTCTCCCATGCGCCGCTTCCCTTTATATAAGTGCCTCCAAAATCAGAAGTAGCAGTCCATGGATTGGTGTGAAAAATATCTGTGACAGATAATTTAACCGTAGCTTGCTTTCGCAATAATTGTTTCTGCAAGCCCACATCAACACCACCCTGTGGCTTTGTTTTCCAGGTAGCTCCCCAGATGCTTGGACCATTAAAATTACCACTTAATTCCGCTGTATAATCTTTACCAAGCGTAAAGCTCTGTTGCAGGTAAGCACCGTAAGATGGTATATTGATATTTACGGCATGCGTGCCAATGGCGCCCTTAAACATTTGATAATTGTACCACACATTTGCGTAACCATTCCACCATTTTTTGATTGCCAGCGGAGACCCTATGCTAAAGCTAAGTATCTGTTGAGTGGCTAAATTCTTTTGTTGAATGAACGTAGCATTACCCGTGGTGTCCGTTACCTGCGTAGCATAATCTTTTACATGGCTGTAACCAACTGTAGTATTGATCATGCCTATGAAAGTGTGTGTCAGTTCTACGCTGTTAGTGTATTGAGGACGAAGAAAAGCATTTCCTTTTTCGTAAGTCAGCTCATCCAACTTATTTTCAAATGGATTTAGATCCTGGTAAGTTGGCCTGTCGATCCTTCGGCTGAACGTCAGGTTCAATGAATGTTTCTTATGCAGGTTCCATGTTACGGCAGCGCTTGGGAAAAAGTCAAAGTAATCTCTCTTCACTGTGTTATCAGCCTGTACATCTCCATCGGCCCTGGCTAAAATTCCTTCGCTGTTTGTTTGCTCAACCCGCAGGCCGGTTTGAATGCTCCACTTTTCATTTAATTGCTGCTGGTAATTTACGTAAGCCGCATTCACATTTTCTTTATACTTAAAATTATTGCTCCTGTCGAGGATCTTTACCGGTACACCATTGGCGTTATCATTAAAGAAATCGAAGGTGTTTTTCGTAGTAACAAAAGATGTTTTTAAACCATAGCCCAATTTACCTTTACCCAACTTGTGCTCTGCATCACCCTTTGCGGTGTATATATCAATATCAGTTGGTGTGTAGTTGCGGTTGATGATACTGTACAATAAATTGTTATTGCCTCCATAATAGTTATTAGGCTGGTAACTGCGGCCCGTACCACGGAACAAACCATAATCCGCATCAACATTTATCTCTGTTCCGCTTGTATCTATATAGCGGTAATTAACATTGAAATTCGCATTGGTACGTTTGCCCGGAATATTATTGAACGCCTGCAGGCTCTTTACAAATTGGCCCGTCGGGTGATAAGATATCTGTGCATTGCTGCTACTCTTAAATTCATTTTCACCAAAATTAGTTGTAGCCATTATACCGATCGTGTTTTTGCTATTGATAAAATAATCGGCACCGGCTTTTATATTTATATTTTTATTAGTGCTGATATTTTGACTTTTTTGATCGTACAAAGTATCTTTTTGTATACGATACAGGTTCAGTGGGTTTTCATAATTTCCAATACTGGCGCTCACATTGCTGAAAATATTGATCTTTTTATCACGGTAGTTCAAGTTAACAGATCCATTTCCTTTTGGCGTAACACCCTGCACGAGTCCCAGGCTGGCGTTTCCGTTAGTACCAAACTTTTTATTTTTCTTCAGGCGGATATTCACGATACCTGCATTGCCGCTTGCATCATATTTTGCGCTCGGGTTGCTGATCATTTCGATCGCCTCAATATCGTTGCTGTTGATACCTTTTAAATATGCGGCAAGATCTTTTGTATCCAGCTGCATCATTTTACCATCCACATATACTTTTACACCCGTCTTTCCTTTCATGCTAATGTTTTCGTTATTATCAACCTGTACACCCGGGCTTTTTTGTAACAACTCCAATGCATTACTGCCTGTAGCATTAATGCTTGCTTCCACATTAAACACTGTTTTATCAGCCTTCACTTCTATCATCGGTTTCTTAGAAGTAACAGTTACTCCTTCCAGCTTGGAAACTGATTGTGTAAGGAAGATGGGCTTTGCATTATAACCCTGGCCATCTGCTAATTCAAACGCCGGTGACAATTTGGTTTCGAAGCCTGTGATCGAATAACTCAATAAATAACTGCCACTCTTCGAAACGGAAATTTCAAACTTTCCTGCCGCATCGGAAATGGCTGCTTTTGCAAGGCTGCTATCTTTTGCTTTTAGCAGCGAGACTGTAACCGCTGCAAGCGCTTTATTATTATGATCAGTTACGCTACCGGAAACCTTTGCCGGCGCCTGTGCGGTAGACCTTGTTCCTATTAACGACATCATTGCAATAACCAGGACTGTAAAATTTTTCATTATACCTCTTTTTTTAATTTTCCTAATGAGACGCAAAGGACATAAAAATGTTACAGCATAAATTGTCTAATAGGATGAATTGCTGTTTTTGTACGATGAATGGAATATTGTACCCGATAAATATGTGATGAACGTACTTTATAGCTGATGAACGAATACAACTATTTTTTATGTTTAGCTGATGGCAGGTACGCCTGGTTTTTTACCTGATGTTATTCATAACTTTATCAGCATGATCAACCGAAACTTAATTTCAATCTGCCTGCTTTTATTCTTAATTCCCACTTACGTTCATGCCCAGGAATTTGGCGGTAATCCCGCTTCCATAAAGTGGAAACAACTCAATAATACACAAACAAGGGTGATCTTTCCGGCAGGGATGGACAGCCAGGCAAACAGAATAAATAATATAAACCGGTTGCTGGCAAATACTACCGCATGGAGCATTGGAGGCAAACAACGTAAATGGAATATCCTGTTACTTAATCAAACCATTATACCAAATGCCTATGTTCGTTTGGCGCCGGTGATGAGCGAATTATATATGACTCCATCGCAGGATAATTTCGGCCAGGGCAGCCTTCGCTGGGATGACAACCTTATCATTCATGAGAACCGGCACATGCAACAACTTAGTAATTTCAATAACGGATTGACCAAAGTTTTTTCATTTTTTCTTGGCCAGGAGGGGCAATTACTTGCCAATGGAATAACGATACCGGATTATTTTTTTGAAGGCGATGCAGTGTGGCAGGAAACGCTGGTAAGCGCCCAGGGCCGGGGAAGAATGCCTGCATTTTACAATGGAATAAAATCATTGTGGCTCGAAAATAAAAACTATTCGTGGATGAAATTACGTAGCGGCTCCTACAAAGATTATACACCCAACCATTATGAGCTCGGTTATTTGTTAGTGGCCTATGGATATGAAAAATATGGTGAAGATTTTTGGAAAAAAGTTACCAATGATGCCACCAGTTTTAAAGGTCTGTTCTATGCGTTCAATAAGGCAATAGAAAGGCATTCAGGTGAAAGCTACTCGCAATTCAGGGAAAATGCCCAGCTTTATTTCAGAGAGCGCTCTATCCAATCGCAACAGCCCATTGATACCAGCATCCAATATCTTACCGCTATCAAAAAAAATGATGCGGTTGATTATCTCTTTCCCGTATTTGCAGGCGGGGACAGCATTATAGTAACAAAACGATCTTATAAAAAACTCAATAGTTTTTATTTACTAACCGGCGGCAAGGAAAAAAGAATAAGAATAAAGGACCTGGTAACAGATGATTATTTTTCGTACAAAAATGGCCGGATAGTTTATGCGGCTTATAAACCCGATGCAAGGTGGGGCAACCGCAATTACAATGTTATCCAGTTGCTTGATATAAACACGGGGCAGCAAAAACAACTGACATTTCAATCTAAATATTTTTCACCCGATATCAGTGAAGATGGCAGCGAGGTAATAGCAGTAATAACAAATGCAAACGGTACTAATTACCTGCATCGGCTCAATGCCAATACAGGCGATGTTATCAAGGAATTACCCAATCCGCATAATTACTTTTTTACCCAAACAAAATACATTGATAGCCATTCCGCTATATCCGCAGTTAGAAATACAGAAGGAAAAATGTGCCTGGTAAAAGTTGATCTTGAAACGGGCGAAACAAAAAGGGTAACGCCCTTCTCATTCAATGTGCTTGGTTATCCGCTGGTAAAAGGCGACACCATCTATTTTAGTGCAATGAATAAAAATTCAGACAAAATATTTGCGGTGCGAATGAGTGATAAAAAAATATATCGCATTACAAATAATATAAATGGTGTTTACCACCCGGCAGTAAATGAAAAAGGGGGAATTTTAGTCTCGGCCTTTACTTCAGATGGATCAAGACTTGCCCGGCAAAATCTTTCGGCAACGGGATGGGAAAAAGCGACCGATGAAGAATTTACCAACACACCCGACCTGTATACCGTAACCGCTCTTCGCAAAAAAGGCGCAGGCATTTTATATACGCTAACCGATACACTTGGTACAAGCACAGACTACAAAAGATCAGCTCATCTTTTCAATTTTCATAGCTGGCGACCCGAAATAAACGACCCCGAATACAGTTATCATTTGTACAGTGATAATGTGTTGAGTAGTTTCAGTAACACGCTGTCCTATACATTCAACCGCAGCGACCGCAGCCATACCCTTGGTTTTTTTGAAAGCTATGCAGGATGGTTCCCGGTATTAACTTTAGGTGGAGAATATCATTTCAACCGAATCATAGATACGGCAGTTGGAAAATCTGTACAGTTCAATTCGGCTAAATTAAATGCAGGCTTTTACATACCACTCAGCTTCGTTGGTGGCAAAACATCTACCAACCTTACATTTGGTGGTGGGTATAATGTGGAGCAATTATTTTATCGTGGTATTGGTAAAAACGTTTTTGATAACAGGGCCGTTAAATATGCAAATGTGTTTATCAATTTCATCCATGCCAGCCAGCAAGCAAGGCAACATATCAATCCACGATGGGCGCAAAGCCTTTCCCTTTCTTACCGTGATGCATTCGCTCTGATCAGCAGTCACAAGTTTGTAGCCAACTCATCGTTTTATTTTCCCGGCATATTTACCAATCACAGTTTTGTAGTAAATGCATCTTATCAAAAACGAGATACATTGGGTGATTTTTTCAGCAATAATTTTTCTTACTCCCGGGGTTACGAAGCATTGAGTACAAGAAGAATGTATAAGCTTGGCGCCAATTATCATTTTCCTTTGTTATATCCTGATTGGGGTTTTGGCAATATCATATTTTTCCAACGCATACGAGCAAACGCTTTTTACGATCATACCATTGCACGTGCAAGAGTGAACGGCATACTCACCAATATAAAGAATAGGAGTACCGGCGCTGAAATTTACTTTGATACAAAGGTGTGGAATGCACTGCCGGTAAGCTTTGGGTTTCGATACTCCAGGTTGCTCGATACAGACCTTCGTAATCCGGGCGTGAAAAACTTTTGGGAATTTATAGTTCCAGTTGGCTTTATACCCGATTAACTATGCTCTAATATTTCATGCAGGCTTTGAACTTCATAAGAGACTTTTATTTTGCAAAATTTATCTCTCCAGTAATCTTTTTTGCTATATCCATAAGTATTAGCCATGTTTTACTACCCTTATAATAAATAATTCTATTGTAGTTTGTAGGGAGGCTATTATAACCCCAATCATTAATTCTCTTTAAGCCGTACACTCCCGTAAAAGTGACCGTATTCCCTGTGATTACCGCTCTTGCAATAATATAACCTGGCATCTTATTTAGTTCTCTTGTATAAGTAGTTAAGGTATCCTTGTTATAGTTGTCTTTTACAATAAAGTCCGAGTTGACCATTGCAATTTTAGTATTTAAGTATATGCCGGTTGTATCTTTTAATGTGAGAATAATTTTCGAGTCAAATTTTTCCTGGCTAAACGATATGGATACTTGGGAAATCATAAATCCAACTACAATTAAAAATTTCATGGGCTGATGTGTATAATTTATGCAGGTTTTGTATTCGTTGCTTTGTAAACATTTTTATTGGATCGTAATAATAAACTTTTCTCTCTAAAAACTTTATTGTCGGAAGACAAATTTCTATCCCTCCTGTATTTGACAAGGTTAATAATTAAAACGCTTGTGAGTATTACAACCAGTCCGAGTATCTGTACCAATGAAATTTCTTCATTTGCAAAAAACACACCCAGCAATACTGCCACCACAGGATTTACATAAGCGTGCGTACTCACCTGGGTAGCGGGTCTTACTTTTAACAGCCACACATAGGCGCTGAACCCCGCAATCGATCCAAAGAAAACTAAGTAGGCCACTGCCAGCCATGCGTCTACAGAAATACTTTGCCATTGCACTTGTTGTAATTCGCCGCGGAAGAATGCAGGTAGTGTAAATGCAACACCGGCTGCCAGCATTTGCCATGCAGTATTTACAGATACCGAAACAGTGGTTGAATTATGTTTTGAATATAATGAACCAGCAGCCCATGCCATCGATCCAAGAATTAATAAACCAAGGCCACCTAATTCAGTATGATCACCGGGTACAGAAAATGCTTCAATGATTTTTTCACTGAACAACATGATCACACCGATAAATCCGAATATCAGTCCGCCAATAGTGAGTTTACTTTTAAAGTTTTCGGCCCATCTTGGCTTATCGAGCAGTATGAACCAAAGTGGTCCGGATGATATCATGATCGCCACCATTGCGCTCGGAAGATATTGCTCCACCCATATTACAGCGCCGGTTCCGATAAACAGCATCAATGAGCCACTGACAGCCGCATGTCCAATATCTTTTTTTACAAATACTTTTTCGCCTCTTAGCTTGCTCCATCCCAACATTAAAATTCCGGCAATTAAAAAACGCAATGCCCCCAATAACATCGGGGGAAATCCCTGTATTGCTTTTTGGATAAAAAAATAGGTAGAGCCCCATACAATATATACGATTGCGAATGCAATTATTACCATTAAAGGAGAAGCGGTTTGTTTTTTGGTAGTAGTCATGTTATTACCTTTCTGGAATGATCAATTGTTGTTGTTCTTTTACAGTTTCTAAAACGATAGTGGTCCTGGTTGAAAGGATATTGGGTATTTTACTAAAATGATTGCGCATGAGCTCCATTAGCGATGCTGAATCCGCTGTGCGGATTTTCACGAGATAGCAATCATCTCCAGCTATATGGTGCACTTCCTGCACCTCGGGAATTTTCGCCAATTCTTTTCCCGATGTACTGCAACCAAGTCCATCCGCTGCTTTCATAAAAACAAAAGCCAGCAATTTCTGCTGTAAAGGGACTGGGTTCAGCCGCACGGTATATTGAAGGATCACTTTCTTTTGTTCGAGCTTTTTTACCCGTTCCAACACGGCTGATGGCGCCATATTTAAGTCACGGGCTATATCGGCATTTGATATGCGTGCATTGGCTTGCATCAAGTTTAAAATACCAAAATCTATTTTATCGAGGATAATCTCATTTTCCGCTATCATTCTGTAAAAGTATAAATTTTCAGAATAAAATTCAAATTTTTGTCATTTTTTAATTTTTTATTCTGAAATACACCTGATAAACAGAATTACAAGATCAGAACCGAATGGCAAATTCTGAATAGCATAAAGGCATTCACTGCTAATCTTAGTAGATTCTCAGGCGAGTCTCTGCTGCAGATCTTGTGCAAAGCACGCAGGACTCGCCGTGGCTATCTTGTTATACTGCAAAAGGGCAAAAAAGTGAGTCGGATCATCGTTAGCTTTATACATTTTTCGTTCAAACCTTAGTAGAAAATAATGACTTTAATGATCCGACCTTATTACCTTCTTGAAAAGTTGGAATAAGGTAATAAGGTCGAACACCTTCAATGAATGATTCTACTAAGGTTAAAATACCTAAAAGAAGTTGTTTGAATATTTATTATCAAATCATCTTACCACAAAATAAAATTTAGCCCTATTAACCCGATGCTCACCAAACAACATTTTATTCTTAAGTTTGATGTTTCTAACGGTGAGACTTTAAACATACGGTTAACAATACCATTAGCAGCATATTAACGATAGCCTTGTAATATTAAAACACGGAAATAAAAAATGATAAAAATCAATGCTGCTCTTCAACCATCTGATCTTAGCGGCAAACTGAAAAAGTTCTGGCAGACTTCTGCAGAAAAAATTCACCTGATCCAAAACAATTATGATGCATCCAAAGGTTCCCCCGTTTTTACTGTAAAAGGAAATTACACCACAAGAGGCTGGACAGAATGGACGCAGGGTTTTCAATACGGTTCTGCGATTTTGCAATTTGATGCAACCGGCGAACAGTCGTTCCTGGAATCAGGCCGAAAGAATACCGTTAAGATGATGGCGCCCCATATCAGTCATACCGGTGTGCACGACCATGGTTTTAATAATGTAAGCACTTATGGAAATTTATTGCGCCTGATGCATGAAGGCAAAACGCCTTACAATGAATGGGAAAATAATTTTTATACATTGGCCCTTAAAATTTCCGGCGCTGTGCAGGCAAGCCGGTGGACGGTAATCAAGGATGGAGGTTTTATTCATTCATTTAATGGAGCTCATTCACTATTTGTTGATACAATCCGATCCTGCCGTGCGCTGATTCTTGGGCATTCATTGGGCCATGTATTGCAGGCGGAAGGCGATCAAAAAATCAGTTTACTCGATCGTGCCATTCAGCATTTAAAAGCCACGGCAAAGTATGCAGTTTTTTATGGAGAGGGTCGTGATGTGTATGATGTTTGGGGACGGGCCGCACACGAAAGTGTATTCAATACAAAAGATGGCAATTTTAGGTGCCCTAATTCACAGCAGGGCTATACAGGTTTTACTACCTGGACAAGAGGGCTTGCATGGGCCATGTGCGGTTTTGCCGAGGAACTGGAATGGTTTGATACTGTCAAAGAAGAAGACCTTAGCGAATTTTCCGGCAAGGAAAATATTTTATCGATCATGCTTAAAGCAGCAAAAGCCACCTGCGATTTCTATATCGACCATACACCTGTAGATGGCGTTCCATACTGGGATACAGGGGCACCTGAGCTTTATAAATTGGGTGAATATCTAAATGCCCCTGCTAATCCGTTTAATGATTTTGAACCTGTGGATAGTTCCGCTGCAGCTATTGCTGCGCAAGGATTACTGAGACTTGGAAAGTATCTTCAGAACAAAGGTGATACAACTAACGGCGACCGTTACTGGCAGGCTGGCCTTACTGTTTTAAATACAATTTTAGATGAGCCATATTTAAGCACCGATCCAACACACCAGGGATTATTATTGCACTCCATTTATCATCGTCCCAATGGGTGGGATCATATTCCGGATGGAAGTAAAATACCTTATGGAGAGTCCAGCATGTGGGGAGACTATCATGTACGTGAGGCGGCTTTGTACCTGCAACGAATAATTAATGATGAACCATACTACACTTTTTATACCATCCAATGAGTCCAACTGAACAAGCAGATCTTTCGAAATTGTGCGTCCATACCATTACCACCAAGCCGTGGAAAATAGAAGAGGCTGCAAAATATTTTTCAGCAGCCGGTGTTAAAGGCATTACTGTTTGGCGGGAGGCATTGCAAGAAAAAAATATCAGTCAAACTGGTGCGATGCTGCGTGAACACGATCTCTCGATCGTGTCACTTTGCAGGGGTGGATTTTTTCCAGATAAAGATGCAAACAAAAGAAAGCAGGCGATTGATGAAAACAGGAAGGCGATTGAAGAAGCTGCTGACTTAGGAGCGCCCATGATGGTGATGGTTTGCGGTGCTGATCCTTCACAATCTTTGGAAGAATCACGTAAGCAGATCCGGGATGGAATAGCTGAAATTATTCCTGATGCCGCCGCCGCCGGAGTTAAGTTAACAATAGAACCATTGCATCCGATGTATGCTGACACTCGTTCCGCTATCAACACATTAGCACAGGCAAATGATATGGCCGAAGAATTAAATTCACCGTGGGTGGGCATTGCAGTGGATGTGTACCATCTTTGGTGGGATCCTTCTCTTGAAAAGGAAATAAAACGGTGTGGACAAAACGGAAATCTTTCGGCATTTCATATTTGTGATTGGAAAATACCCACATCGGATATGTTGCTCGACCGGGGATTGATGGGTGAAGGTTGTATCCCTATCAAACAAATCCGGAAATGGGTGGAAGAAACCGGATTTAAAGGATTCAATGAAGTGGAGATTTTTTCCAACATATACTGGAAAGAAGACCAGGAAGAGTTTTTAAAAAAGATCGTAAAGGCTTATGTGGAGCACTCGTGATGTGATGATTTTTTTTTCAAACGGAGTGAATATCCATATATAGCAAACAAGGTGATAAAATAATGAACGATTTTTTTTGAACCCAGCAGAAGTTT
>JBDSAP010000381.1:0-9821 GCA_039922055.1 Ferruginibacter sp. | reverse complement strand
AGTATCTTTTTGGGCAATCTAAGTACGGAGGCATTAGGCAATGCAGGCATTACAGGAGTTTATTATTTGATATTTGCAGTAGCAGGCAATGGTCTTAATAATGGTATGCAATCGGTGTTTTCCCGGCATGCCGGCAGCGGCGATACCAATGCATTTAAAACCATATTGGTGCAGGGCATGCGGGTGAGTCTTCAATTTGCCGCGGTCGGTATTTTCTTCACCTGGTTCATCGCTCCATATATAATGCAACCGGTAACAGACCCTGTTTCGTACCCCGAAGAAATGAGTTTTTTAAGGATCAGGATATGGGGACTTCCTTTTTTATATCTCTTTCAAATGGGCAATGCATTTTTAGTATCATCGCTCAATAGCCGGTACCTCATGATTGGATTTATAGTAGAGGCATTGCTTAATATTTTGCTCGATTACCTGTTTATATTTGGCAACTGGGGCTTTCCAAAAATGGGTTTTAATGGCGCAGCGTTGGCATCTGTAATTGCCGAAGCTGTGGGTTTTATCGTGGTGTTTGTTGTATTGTATCTCACCGGTCTCAAAAAACAATACGCATTACTTACAACCTTCAAATACGATAAGCAAAAAACAAAGCAGGTAATAAAAGTAGCAACACCACTCATGCTCCAGTATGTTATCAGCGTTACAACCTGGCTGGTATTTTTTATCCTGATAGAAGACAAAGGCATTGCAGCAAAAGCCATCAGCAATACCATGCGAAATGTATTTGGTGTAGTGGGTGTATTTATATGGGCATTTGCCGCCACCTGCAATAATATGGTGAGTAATTTAATGGGCCAGCAAAAAGAAGAAAAGGTGATTGCAGCCATTACAAGGATCACGGTTTGGAGCCTTGGTTTTTGCAGTGTAATGGTTTTAATAGTAAATATTTTTCCCGATAAATTCTTTGCACTGTTTGGACAAAGCCAGGAATTTATAGCAGAAGGAATACCCGTACTTAGAATTGTTACAATCGGTTTAATGCTCATGAGCATTGCGAATATCTGGCTCAACGGAGTAACAGGAACAGGCAAAACAAAAATGAATCTCGCCATCGAGATCATCGCCATTACTATTTACATGATCTACACGTGGATATTTATGAAAGTAAATTATATCTCCCTTGCAATGGCCTGGAGCAATGAGGTGATATATTGGTCAACCATTTTCTTAATGGCATTCATCTTTCTGAAAAGCGGTAAATGGAAAACGAAGAAAATATCCGCGGAAGGTATGATGAGCAAGACTGACACACATTTGCAATCAACGTTGTGATAAGAATGAATCAACAAGTTGAGACGTAAATTTTTGTCCGGGCTGTGTATCTATGTGCATCTTCATTGGCGTCGCACTCTTTTACAGTGGTTCTTCGTGGCAACAAAACTCATTACAGCATTCAGTAATGCTAAGGTAATAAAACTAAAAAAATTCTATCAGCCGTAAGCCGGATTCTGTGATCCCGTAAACGGAACGGCCATCATTTATCTTGCCGCAACATTACTGTTGCGATCTTGCTGCCTACCCTCCAACGCTGACCTGTAAACAAGTCATTGAACGAGCCGCTCTCCGGCGCTGGTGTACATGGCATTACAGCACACAAGGTTTACCCACAACTACGGTTACCCGCAATCGCCGTGAGCTCTTACCTCACGTTTTCACCCTTATCCTTTTTTACAAAGACGGTAATTTTCTGTGGCACTATCTCTTGTTCCGTGTTACCGGAACAGCCGGCTGTTAACCGGTGTGTTGCCCTTTGCTGTCCGGACTTTCCTCCCTGCCAAAGCAGAGCGATAGCCTGGCTGATAGAAATGCAAATGTACGGAAGACGGTTTAAGGTTTAAGGTATAGGGTTTAGGGTTGAAGCGTTCATTATCTTACCCCTATACTCCACACCTAATCCTAAATACCGGTGGCGGAAGCAGGGATAGCTTAGGGTGTTCAACAACATCATACATCAGACATCATACATCAGACATAAAATCATACATCAGACATCATACATCAGACATCTCTTTATCTGTCTATCCATTTTCTAAATTCAGGAGCTTTTTCCCTGCTGATATCCAGTTCCAATTTCAAGGGAGGCTTTGTGGTTACTGTTAGCTTTGCATTTTCATGCGGCTTTATACTTTGTATGGCATTTATATTTACAATGCTCTGCCTGTTGGTACGATAAAAAACTGCAGGGTCCACGAGGGCTTCAATTTCTTCCATGCTTTCAAATGAAAGGATATGTTTTTCGCCAGAAAAAGTGTAGAGATAATGAAGGTTTTCTTTATAAAAGCACGCAATATCGCTGGTATTAACAGGCAACCATTGGTTACGGCCATGCACAATAAATTTTTCCTTATAGATATTTTTATTGTTTGCTCCCTGCTGGCTAATTGTATGCAACAAGTCTTTGATACCAACCGGGTAAACAGCTTTGCTATCTTTGATCGTCCTGCACTTTTGAATGGCCCTCATCAACTCTTCTTTTACTACAGGCTTTAATAAATAATCTACTCCATTCACTTTAAATGCTTTTACTGCATACTGGTCATAGGCAGTCGTAAACACGATAGGGCAAGTAAGATTAAACTCATCAAATAAAACAAAGCTGATACCATCCGACAACTGTATGTCCATAAAAATAATATCCGGTTCGGGATTTTGCATAAACCACCTGCGGGCAACTTTTAAACTGGGAATGATATCCACCACCTTCAAAGAACTATCCACTTCATCAATCGTAGCCTGCAGTTCTTTCGCCAAAAGGTTTTCATCTTCAATTATTATCACGTTCATATCAAAGGAATTTTTATTGTAAAATCGTCGGTGGTTTTTTCAATAATAATTGGTCTTTCATCGAGGTAGCGATATAGCAACTGCAAGTGTTTCAATCCGTACTGATTCGAGGTTTCAACAAAACTTTTTGGCTGCAGGTTGTTGCGTACAACCAGCCAGCCCGTCTCTTCGCCAATATAAATTTTCAATGGACTTTGGTCATCGATGATGTTGTGCTTGATGGCATTTTCAACCAGGTTTTGAATGGTAACCGGCACAATCTTTTTATACATCTGCTCCTCTCCCACTTGGATGGTTACCTGCAATCCTTTGCCGAAGCGCACTACCTGCATATCACAATATCCCTGTGCAAATGCCAGCTCATCTTTTAACGGCACGAGCTCACTCTCAGCGCTTTTTAAAATATACCGGTAGTTCAAAGACATCTTATCAAGAAAGTCGGCAGCATTTTTCTTATCGATCCTGATCAGGCTTCGCAATGACGTCAATGAATTAAAAAGGAAATGTGGATTGAGTTGCTGCTTCAAACTTTCGTACTGCACAATCGCTTTTTCTTTTTCAAGTGCCTGCGCTTTAGTTTGTAAAGAATAAATTTTTTCTCTTTGATTTATCCTGTATTTGTAAATGCGGTATAGCAATATTGCAACCAATGCCAGCATCAATATCCAAAACCAAATCGTTTTATAAAATACAGTGCCGATAAAGATTGTAATGTTCTTCTCTTTTACATTCCAGTTGTTGGCGCCAGGTGAGGCTTTGTACCGAAAAGTGTATGATCCGCCGGGCACATTGGTATAATTGATCAGCCTTTCCTTTGTATAGATCCACTCTTTATCAAAGGGTTCTAATTTGTAAGCATACCATGTTTGATCGGGGTTATGATAATTGAAGGCGGTTAGCTCGAGGCTAAAAAAGTTTTCATCATAACCCAATTTTAAGTGCGTTAGTTCTTCGATATTTGTTGCAAGCCGGTAATCTTTATTGAACACTTTCAGGCCCGAAAGATATATATCTGTTACCGGCGATTTTTCTTTGTATTGCTCCGGATTGAAACTTAAAAATCCTTTGAGTGAAGGATAAATAAAATCACCTTTACTGGTTTTAAAAGCCGACTGATCGTTCAATTCAAGCGATGGCAATCCATCCTTTAATGAAAATGATTTAAACTCATGCCGGATGCTATCCAAAACATATAATCCATTACCGCTCCCCACCCATAACCTGTTCCTTTTATCAACCATTAATCCCGACACATTGATGGACTTTAAACCTTCTTCTTCCGCATACTTTTGAAATTTATCCGTAGCAACATTATAAGCAGTTAGTCCTTCGTTGGTAGCGGCCCATATAATCCCATCTTTGTCTTCCGCAAAGGACCTGATGTTGTTGTTAATAAAACCCGGATTAGTAGCATCCTTCATCCAATGCTTTACAGTGCCGGCGGCTTCATCCAACATTACTATTCCTCTTTTATAACTCCCAAACCACATACGTTTGTGGCTATCCTGGAAAACGGTAAGAAAATTATAACTATGAAATGGAGATAACAGTGAGTCGTTCTCAAAATTTTGAAATGTATTTGTTGAATAATTAAAA
Organism: Ferruginibacter sp.; assembly: GCA_039922055.1. Classification (GTDB taxonomy): domain Bacteria; phylum Bacteroidota; class Bacteroidia; order Chitinophagales; family Chitinophagaceae; genus Ferruginibacter. Next base: position 5,426 of record JBDSAP010000381.1, on the reverse strand, counting down.
CGGAACAATCCTTCCCTGCTACATATCCAGATACGTTTTTGTTGGTCTTGCAGCAGCGACCAGAAGAAAGAATGAGGCAGTGCATCTTTTTCACCAAAAAAATCCATGTGCCCGCTGCTAATATTGTAACGGTTCAATCCAAGCGCAGTACCGATCCAAACATAACCATGATCATCACATAAAATTGATCTAACCGAATTGGAATAAAGCTGCCCTGGATGACCTTTCGTATTCGATAGAAAACTATAGCTGTTTTTTGAAATGTTGTAACAGGCCACTCCATTCACGGATCCCATCCAAAGGTTTCCTTCTTTATCCTCTGCTATGGCCCTGCTCCAGCTATCTGTAAAATTAGTCGTGGGATCAAGTTCCGGCAGGATGGAATGAAATAAATTGTTATCCGGGTGAAAATAATTAATCCCGTATCCTTCGGTGCCAAGCCATATAAATCCATCTTTATCCTGGAAGATGCTGGTGATATTATACGCCGATATACTATTTGCCTGGAGCACATTATTCCCAAAACATTTGAAGTTGTTAGCCAACACATCATACAAACAAATGCCCTGCCCTGTAGTAGCTACCCACACCCTGCCTTTATTATCAACCGATATGGTAGTAATGTTATTATTAGAAACGTCCGTTCTAAACTCCGGGAACAAAGTATATTTTGTTAATGAGGAATCTATCTTCATTACGTCTCCGCCATTAAAACCAAAACTGATCCATACATTTCCACTTTTATCAATATTGATATTTGAAATGATACTGCCGGCAAGGTTCTTCAGCGGAACCAATGTTGCCTTTTGTTGAGTTGGTTCATACACAATTAAGCCCGTATCAGAAGCCAGGTAAAGTGTGCCTGTTTTAGTTACCGTTATATCAAATAAATATCTTTGTAATAAAGCCTTAGTCTCCCCGTTTCCGGTAGCTGCCGGAAAGCTGAGTTTGCCGGTGGAAGTATTAAAAATTCCCAGCCCATTGATAGTAGTGCAATAGATGATATTAGGCCCTCCCTTAACCATCTTTTTTATATTAATCCCTTTGCATGCAGGTTCAGCGATAAACCGGTTGGACGGATAATCGTAATGATACATACCACCCTGGTACGAAACCCTTAGTATCTTATTATCATCGCACAACAAACCTTGTATGGCATTATCCGGAATGGAGAAGCTATCTTTTGCCGAATGAAGAAAAACCTTTATTGAATAGCCATTGTAGCGGCACAAACCGTTCAGGGTACCTGCCCATATATAGCCATATTTATCCTGCGTAAAATTTCTTACCACGCCGTTGCTCAACCCATCGCCTGCGGTAATATGAAAAAAATTGTAGACAGTCGATTGAGAAAAAGCATTTAATGAAAACAACAAAGTAATGAGCAGAAACCAGCAAGAGTTGATCCATTTTTGTATTCTGAAAACCAATGCCGGATATTTATTCATGATGTGAGCGAGTTCGAATTTAAACTCCTTTTTTTAATGGATCATCTCCGCTGCTTTTATCATAGTGGCGGAGAGATCTTTAATGTATGATCCCCAGGCTTCTTTCACATCGTCCGTATAGTCTCTGCCGAGGCCTTGTTCCAACGTCCAAAGTAATGCATCTTCTACAATTCCGTAGTGCCATGTTTTAACTCCATATTTTACATGTCGCTGTGCCAACGCTGTTATTTCATTTGTAAGCTCGTCCATTCGTTCCAGGCGTGCAACCATAAGGCTTAGCATATCGATTATTTTATTGTACTGTGCCTCCATCGAAGTGGGAAACATTTTTTTTAGCGCCGGAACTTTAAAAAAGATGCGGCTGTAAAACACTTCTCCAATCAATACCGGGTCAATATTACGAAAGAGAGCCCATGATCTTTTTACTGCTATAATTTGCTGTGTTGTCATCTGTTGTTTGCGGCTTATCGATCAAGAGGTCTATAAACTTAAAGCTTTTCGTTTGTAAATATTTGTAGCCGTCAGTAGGTTACCAGGGCATCATGTTTTAATTTATCGGCTTCTGCTGGGGTTACTTTTTTTCCGTTCCACATGGCAGATTCCCAATCACCATAACCTGCATTTGGTAACACAATGAATATATCTCCGAACAAATCACTATTGTCACGTACCAGGTTACAGCGGGTATAAGAAGGCTGTTTATAAAACATTTTATCAAAGTCGTTGAGGTTATCGCCTATCAGCAATGCTATATTAAATTTCTGTTTAATTTTCATCCTGCGTAATTCTTTGTCAGATGTTGTGTCCTTCATCATCACATGCACTGTATCGGCCTGGGGAAATCCAGCTTCGATTAAATTTTTGATGGAGGCATCCCTTTCTTCGGGCCTGCGATTGCTGACATAAAAACATTGCACGCCCATTTTATCGGCATATTGAAAAAAGGCAACTGCACCAGCCAATGCGCCGGCTGTGGCTTTGCTCGTCCAATCTTTCCAGCTTTTTTCAGTATAAGTTGTGTGGTGCAGGATGTCGCTGGCCTGCTGCGGGCTGTTATCTAAAACGCTCTCATCAATATCCGTTACAATCGCCAGAGGCAGACCATCTTTTTCATGTAGTGCAATTTTTTCATTGAGCCTCATTTTAGCCAATGCAAATGCCTGGTAACACAATGCCTTGTACTCCCCGCTTCGTTGCTGCCATAGTATTGCATTGAGGCTGTAATCGAGCGTTGTAATGCTTCTTGAACTGCTGCTGTGGGTGATTGCTGCCGGTATATTTGTTTGGGCCTGCAAAGAAAAAAAGCTATGCAGCATAATAAAGCCAAATGTAAATAAGTGTTTAAGTTTCATTGATTTTATATTAGTGTTAAGTTAAGTGTGAATTGTCAATTGTGAATGGTCAATACTTCACCATTGCCCATTGACCATTCACAAATTGGTCCGTCATTTTAGTCTTCACAGCATATTACTTGTTTGATATAACCTTTTAAGTAAAGTAATCTGCAATGCAAATTCCATCTAAAAGAAAAAAGAAAAAACTTAATAAAGCCGAAGGGTAGAAAAAACAGTAGCAGGCGTATCTAAAGAAGATGGAAACGTTTCTGAAATTTGTGAAGTTTGATTTAAAAAAGGAGCACATGAGCGGTAAGGGTTGACTTCAAATCTGGCAGCTATCGGGTGTAACTCTACCTGATGGCTGTTGTTAACTCCTTACCGGCCAGCGGCAAACCGGATCGCCTCGATAATAGTTGTGATCGTGGTCAAAGCTCGGTAATCGTAATTCGTAGATATTGCCCGGAAGATTAATTCCATTTCACTTTCCCAACGATCATCGCCAAAGTAAAAATAAGAAAAAGCAATGCTGGTATTGCTAATATCAGCAAAGTTGCCATCGCCATCGAAGGGTAATTATTTGATCTTAGCCAGGTGCTGCCAAACAAGATGACGCCCAATATTGCCAGTACTGAAAACCACAATCCCATATTCCTTGCTGAGACAGTTCCATCAGCTAATCCAACAAAGAAGAAGTAAAGAAATACCATTGCTGTCATGGCATCCACCACCCAAAATATTTTAAATAACATCTTTAGTAAATTTTTTATTTGTTCTTGTTGAATAGCGTTGAGCCGTTTGCCTGGCTTCGTTCATCACAATTATTAGTAGTGCTTAATTCCCTTTGGTGATCAATGTTTGCATCATATCAAACATTGATCGCATGATGCCTTTCGCCATCGGATCGCTGAATAAAACTTCAATAGGAGCTTCGCCAAAGTAAAGACCATTGGATGTAAGTATATTTATTCTTGCGATGTTTTCTGTTGGTGCAGGACGCCTGTCGCCCTTCCATGGACCTATTTTGGTGATAAGATCTTCAGCCAGCATTAAAATATGATCAGTGATATTATCAAGGGACGCATCCGGGTGTTCCCATACAACCCCGTTGCCGGAATAATTATAATACCTGGCCGCATAATCTGCGTATACCGCCACAGTATCGTGACCACCATCAAGACCTACTTCAGCAATAACGCCATAAATTATGGGGGTCTCTTCAACAATCCCCAATTGACGCAAAGCATGGTGAGCCTGCAGGTATTGTCTTGATTCAAGGTTTGGCAAGGCGGCAATTGTTTTAAGTGTATTAACGGCAACACTTACATTACCCTCATCGATATTAGCTTTCGCCAGCTTAAAAAGATCCCACGGTGTTTCATTGCAATCGGTCAGGGCCCATGTTTCGAGGGGCACATCACCAAAAAGCAGGTCACTGATATTTGTGGTCATTGGGGCATTATTTTCTTTCAATGTCATTTTATTTACTTTTAATTTTTAAGATTTTTTTTGATTTTAATATTAACCCGCGGAGTATTTCCAAATCTATTATTTCTATATCATCCGATTTAGTGCAAGTAATTAAACTGTCGTTTTGAGTTAGTGAACGGTCGCAAAAGCTCAGTTAGCTATTATCGGGAAATTGGTTTTTAATAGTTTCAACACTTCCGTTTTCTTTCTTCTGGATATTTCAGCCCTCGAATCGTCATTCATTATAATATTGCCATCAGGGGCAACATGTGCAACGTATTTCCTGTTTACCAGGTGCGATTTATGTGTTCGCAAAAAGCCAAATGGCGCTAACTCTTCTTCAAATTCTTTCAACACTTTGGAGGCAAGTATCGGCTTACGGTTTGTGAAATAAATATTGGTATAGCTGCTGCTCGATTTCAACCTTACAATATGTTCGGGTGAAAAATAATAGGTGCCTTCTGATGTAGCGAGTGTAAGCCGGTAGCTATTTTCGCTATGGATGTTTTGTGTATTGTTTGTCATGGTGTCTTTTTTGTTTATGAATAATAAAGTGTATCTAATTTTTTGCTTCTAAAGCTGCCAGCCGTTTTAAAATATCATCGTTACTTTTTTGGAGTGTTATAGTGCGGTCTTTTAATGCTTCGATCATTGCTTGTTGTTCTTTGATGGATTCTAATAACACAGGAACCATATTTGCATAGGCCACCGATTTATAACCACGTTTATCAGTACTGACCAACTGGGGATAAACAAGTTCTACTTCCTGTGCCATTACGCCTATTTGCTGCTCAGGCGCCTTAGTTGAATCGATCCAGTTGTAGGTATATCCTTGCAGTGTTAAAAGTTTTTGCAAGGTGTTATTAAGGGGCACAATATTTTTCTTTAACCTTTTATCAGACGAAGCATACATGGCGCCTGTAGTCCATAATGTACCGGTGCCATTTAGTTTAAACAACGGGGCATTAAAATCACTTTGAGAAGTGTTAAACGTTAATTCATTGAAAGAATATGAACCTGCGGTATTAGGACCTGCTTTTGCCTGTATTTTCCAGTCGCCGTTAAATTGCCGGTTTGTAAACCGGATGGTTGGAATGTCAACATCGTAATTAGCAGTATTTATTTCGAGCGAGCCAAAAACCTTTACCAGTTTATTATCAAACTCACCATATAT
>JBDSAP010000380.1:0-10210 GCA_039922055.1 Ferruginibacter sp. | reverse complement strand
CCTCTATAAGTGCCTGCCCGTTGGATCTGGCTGCATCACTTAATTTATCCAGGACTGTCTCTTTTAACTCGTCCATCAGCTCCATACTTAATTCTGAAAAGTTATTGACGAAGTTGAGTGGATTTTGTATCTCATGAGCTATCCCTGCCGTTACCTCACCTAATGAAGCCATTTTTGCTGAATAGATCAATTGCTTTTGTGCAGCCTGTAGTTCCATCAATGCGTTTTCCGCTTTGGTTCGCTGTTCCTCAGTAGCCTGCTTTTGCATGTTTAATATTTCGTATGCCTTTTTGCGATGCCGGATGTTAAAGATCAAAATAGCAGATATAATGAGTGCCATCCCAAGAATGATTGCAAGTAGTAGAGAAACTTTTTTTTGATCCTTTTCTTTTTGAGATGCCAGGTCTACTTCAGCCTGTTTTTGTGACACTTCGAAATTGGTACGCAAGTCAGCCATTTGCTGCACTGTTTGTATATTGTTTATGCTGTCTCTCAGGGCAATATGCTGTTTGTAAAAGTGAAAACCTTCTTTGCTATTGCCTGTTTGCTCATACAGCGTTGATAGCTTTAAACTGGCATTTACAGCCTGTTCCCTGATGCCATATTGTTCCGAATACTGCAAACTGGTAGCAGCATATTGTATGGCTGTTTGTATTTGTTCCTTGTCCTGGTACAGGTCTGCCATCGATAACAGGTAATCACAAACTGCATTGTAATCCTGATGCTGCTCTAATATCAGGATGGCTTCATCCAGGTTTTTTTTAGCCTGTTCCTTTTTACCGGTGGCAGCATATATCATCCCTAAATTACCTAGTCCATAAGCTTTACCAGTAGCATCGTCAAGACTCTCAAACATTTGTTTTGCCTGTATTGTATACAGCACAGCACTGTCATACTTTTTTGCTTTCCGCATTTCATCCCCCAAGTTCAGAACGGCAGCGGCCAGGCTGGTAGAATCTTCAGATTGGCGCAATACAGTAATGGCCTTGTTGTAATAACCCGTGGACGTATTGTGATTGCCCGCATTGGAATACATATCTGCAATTGCCAGGTAAGATTCACCTTCGGCAAGCAGATTTTTTAGTTCTTTTGCTATCTGAGCACTTTTGAAAAAAGCATCTAATGCAGCTTCCACGTGTGAGCGTAATCGTTCTTTTGTTCCCAGGCTGTACCAGGCTCTACGCAGGTATTTTTTGCTCCCTGTTTTTTCAGCAAGTGCTTTCATCTCATTAGCATAAGTTACCGCTTTATCGAGATCTCTCACTTCATTATAACACATGTCTTCCAACAATACAAAGCGACTACTGTCTGGAAGATTATTTTTCAGGTATATATGGTGCAGACTGTCGGCAATTCTTTGATCCTGTGCCGGGAGGTAGGTTAGATTGAATAACATGAACAAAGCCGTTACTAATTGGAATTTACAAAACTTCGCGGAGAATTTTGTCCTATTCCATTCTTTCTTGTTTCCATTTGTCATTGTGCTGGCGCTATTTTTTAGCAGTGCGGAAAACGCCGAAAGACAATAAGCCTAATACAGCGTATACAATATAGATCAGCCATTCCAAAGGAGCGAAACTGTTAGATTTGACGGCGAGTTTAGGGTCAAACTCCCGTTCTGTTGTATCGCCAGCCATTTTCCAGAAAATACTATAGCTGAACACTGTACCCTTACCTCTTAAAGGGTCAACAGTCCCCCATCCACGTCTTGTATGGTTAGTCGCTGGATGGGTACCGATAACAAATATTTGTGTAGATGCCTTTTTCTTTCCAATACGAAAAGATTCTACGTTTGACGATCCGTCAATAATCCATGTAACTTTTCTCCCTCTGAAAACTTCAACCGTATCATCCCCTGGATCTAATACCAACGTATTATCTTTCGCATTTCCGCTCTTAATTGTAATTGTTGTCGGATAACTGTCACTGAAACTTAATGACTTATTATACAGCGAAAGCCCACCCACTAATAAGCAGATCCAAATTAACTGTAGCAATAGGAACAAGAGTACTTTTTTCATTTTTCAGGTTTATTAAAATATAAAAAAGTGATTTCAGCGGCGGGTGATTTCTGTTTGTTAGCCGCAAATATTGGATTGTAAATAAAATCGAGTGGTTCAGGAGGAGGTAGTTTAAATATAATAAGCTTTTCTGATATTTAATATTATCGCAGGAAATTATTTATTGGTTTATTTTTGTTAGCATATAACATTGACTAACCATGAGCGGTAACAGAAATAACGTATCGCTGTAGCATTAATACGAGCGAATCATTGGTTAGGTTATCCCATTAGTTTGTTTTGCAAGAGTGTGCTTCGGATTAGTTGTTGGTACGCCTTGCACATTGGTCGGCGGCATATCAGTAACGGCTAAGAGAAAAAGAAGGAAAGAAAAAAAAACAGTTTTAATCAAACAGGTAACAACGATATGTAAGCAACTAACTGCCTTCTTTGTTGTATACCTTGTGTTGCCTTTTGTTCTACTTTTTACAATCATCTCCCGGTACATTCAATTTATCATTTGTAGAGAAACCTTTTTCTAAAAATAAAAGAGACCATAGCTGAAACAAGGTATAGTATATAAAACAGTAAATCCAGGTCATATAGTGAATCAGATTTTACTGCAATTTTGGGGTCCCAATGATATTTTTTCCCGGCAGTGTCCTTCCAGTGTATTGTATAATCATATATAGATCCGATGGGGGCATCTCCTTTTACTGTTGCCTTACCTTCCTTGATGTAAAATGGCCATGGTGGCCTGTCATACCAATCAAAAATCTGTTCTGAACCATCTTTTTTTGTAATAAAAAATGATCCAACGTTAGAGCCAGCAGCAATTACCCATTTGACTTTCTTGTTTTGGTATGCATCACCAATACCTGCAGGATCAAGTATTAACGAACTATTTGATACATCTCCTTTGACAATTGTTATTTTTAAGTCAACAGCAGCAACATCAACTTTGCCAAAACTCATTGAATTTTGAACTCTAAGAATGATAAAAAATAGTATAAGAAGAAACAACTGAAACAGGAATAATCTCATTAGGTTAGACATTCTAATTTATTTAGGGTTAAAAATCTTTTGAATAGCCTTAATGATTGCTTGCTTAAACAAACAGCAATCTACCATTGAATTATTTCAGGAGGAATGGAGAGGTAATTATTAAATATAAGAATAATCGCCGAAAAGCAATTAGAGTTTTTTGTTCCCTGTAGCCGGAGTTTGGATCCTTACAGGCACCTGCGATATTAATTCCTTTCCTATCTTTTACAAAGCAGTACTGTTTTTATTCACTCGTAGTACGGCCTGACGAATAGGATTATCCCGCACGACCAACGGCGGAAGACCTTGTCAGGAATAATTAAAACGTTGCAATATGGCATACTATTCAGGCGCAGAAATGAGGCGTTGCCGATGGGCGGCTGTTTCATGTGCCGCTCTCTTATTAATGCATGATGGTTCATTGCCTCTTGGACTCGACATATATTTAACTCAAATACTATGGGTTAAAAACCCATAGGTTGAAGAAGGACTGAAAGTCCATATGGAGGCTTCGCCATTCTTCTTATTTTGTTATCAAAGCGATTGTTAGAAGTTTGTAGAAGCTAAAGCCTTGGACTAAAGTCCATAGCTTGAACTAACGTGTTGTGACCAGTCAATAAAATTAACAAGGGCAGAGGAAAGCTTCACTCCTATCCCCTGCTTTACGCCTGCGAAAACATATTGAAATTGCAATCTTTAAAAGCAATAGTTTTTTAGGGAGGGCAATGCAATACTCATTTTTATCTTGAATCTTAATGAATTCAGATAATGGTTGTTCTAAGTAGTCAAAACAGACAAAATTTACTTGCGACGCCAGGTTGAATGGACGAGGTTAGAAAAGTACCAATATGAAGTAAAACGAGTCGTGGAACTTTTTCAAAAATAAAAAAAGCCTTGAAAGTAAATACTGTCAAGGCTTCTATATTGTATAAGTACTCGGGATGGGAGTTGAACTCACACTCGCCTTACGGCGAACAGGATTTTAAGTCCTGCGTGTATACCAGTTCCACCACCCGAGTTTCTGGTATTATTATCCAACTGTTAGTTGAATATTGTAGAAAAAAAAAGCAGATAACAAGGCTATCTGTTGTATTTCTGTGAGCGGAAGACCGGGCCCCTTCTTGGCGCAAGCCTCCGCTTGTGTCAAGATACTCTTACTAAATTATAGACCGCCATAAGTTTACAGTTACCTTGACATGCCTTTTGCGGATTGTGCTTAAATCCTAATGAAGCTGACACTCCTTTATCATTGCTTTGCGATTATATCATGTTTATTAAAATGCAAGGAATGGTGCATTAAATTTCGAATCTTTTTTAAAGGACGGCACAAGCGGACGCTTTGCGCCAAAGAGGAGTTGTTTGAAACGTTGGGAAAGAGTCGTTATGCGATACTCTGAATTATGGCAGCAATTGGTACTATTTCCTTTCTCATGTTGCATTCCTCGTATCAACCGTTTATCTTTAATTGTGTCGAACTGCGTAGCTTAATGACTCAGAGTGTAGATTAATAAACCATAAACAATTGCTACATCTGTCCTTATTCATTTATGATGTCTGTTATTGCGAAGATTTCTGGTAAACAATGAAGCACAGTTAACAAAAAACAAATACTATATGTCAGCCAATTTTCCTACCTACTGGATGCTAATTCTGTGGATTCCCCTTATAATAATACTTAAGGTAATCAAACCGGGAATGCCTACCTGGTTGTTTTTGCTTTTTTTATTATTGGATATCCTACTTCTGATTGACAGGACTAAACTTGCATTAGTACCTATGAGCGAATATACTTTGGCCTTGATTTTAATCGCTCAACCAGTAATTATATTTATAAATAGAAATAAAAGAAAGTTAGCGGATGACGTAGTAACAAAACAACCCGTTTTTCATCAGGCAACTGTGCCACCTATTCCTGCTAAAAATATTTTCGAACAACCGCCCGTTTCTCCCATTGGCAAAAAAAATATTTTCATTAATTATAGAAAGGAAGACAGTAGTGGCTATTCACTTGCCCTTTATCATGAATTAATAAAATGGTATCATAAGGATACGATCTTTAAAGATTTCAACACTATTGAGCCAGGGGAAGATTTCGAAGAAGCTATTAACAGTGCGCTCAATGGTGCTTCTGTGCTAATCGTGATCATGGCTGATAAATGGCACGACATTTTACAGATGCGGGGACAGAAAAAACACAAAGACTTTGTTAGAATTGAGATTGCCACAGCTCTTGCAAAAAACATATACACCATTCCCGTTACCATCAATAGTACCGTTATGCCCACGGAGGAAGAATTGCCCGAAGACCTGGTAAAGCTAAGCCACCGCCAATTTTTGAACATTGATCAAACCCGTTTTGAAACCGATATACTGAAACTAGTAAAAATAATTGATGGAAGACTGGGCATTAAACGTTCATAAATTGGAACAGCAGCCGTGGCCGGCATCCTCACCGACCTTCTTCCAGGTTTAAAATACTTCCCCTCTTTAGTTCTACTTTGACATATTTAAAAAAATGTAGCTCGCGGTTACGATAGTTTAATTATGGAACGAAAAAGATGCCATAAAAAAATACAGTACAAGTGAGTGACACCACGATGCCGCCATAAATTTACAGTTACCTTGACATGCCTTTTGCGGCTTGTGCTTAAACCCTACTGAAGCTGACATTCCTTAATTATTCCTTTGCGATTGCATCATGTTTATGTGCCTGTGACTTATTCTTCTTTGCTTTCAGTAGCGTCTTTTGTAAGTATCCGGCGAAAGTCAAAAAACCCGTGTAGGTATTAGGCACAAGGTTTGTTTTTATATGGTATGATCAATAAATTCATGTTTGCAACGGGAATTGAAAATAGTGTGCCAGTTATAAATAATGGAAGTAAGAGAATTGATGAATTGGAGAAGTGCAAGCACTATCAATACTGGCAAAAGGATATTGATCTCGTGAAGGAAATGGATATTCAATTTTTACGCTACGGCCCACCTATATATAAGACTTTTACGGCTGCAGATAAATTTGACTGGGAATTCACTGATACAGTTTTCAACTATATCAAACAGCAGCAAATCATCCCTATAGTCGACCTGTGCCATTTCGGAGTTCCTGATTGGATAGGTAATTTTCAAAACCCCGATTTCCCTTTTTTATTTGCTAAATATGCCGCAGCCTTTGCAAAGCGCTTTCCCTGGGTGCAATTATATACCCCTATCAATGAAATGTATATCTGTGCATTATTTTCCGCATACTATGGCTGGTGGAATGAACAGCTCACAACAGACAAGAGTTTTGTGACAGCGCTAAAACATATTGTAAAGGCCAATGTACTTGCTATGCAGGCAATTTTAGAAGTGAGGCCTGACGCTATATTTATTCAAAGTGAAGCATCTGAATATTTTCATGCGGAAAATCCCAAAGCAATCAAGCCCGCTGAGTTAATGAATGCACGCAGATTTTTATCGCTTGACCTGAATTATGGTAAGCGTATTGAATCAGAAATGTATGAATATCTTATGGATAACGGAATGACTAAAGATGAATATCATTTTTTTCTGAGTAATCAATTAAGGCGCTACTGTATTATGGGTAATGATTATTATATAACTAATGAACATCGGGTATCAGCAAACGGTAGTACCCGCTCAGCCGGAGAAATATTTGGCTATCATGTGATCACCTCTCAATATTATGAACGCTATAAAATTCCGGTGATGCATACCGAAACCAATTTGGTACAGGGGCCACGTGGCGATGAAGCAGTGAATTGGTTATGGAAAGAATGGGCAAACGTAATGAGAGTACGCAATGACGGTGTTCCAATCGTTGGCTTTACCTGGTACTCACTCACCGACCAGGTTGATTGGGATACGGCTTTACGTGAGGAGAACAATAATGTGAATCCGCTTGGTCTATATGATCTCGACAGGAATATACGGAGTGTAGGCGAAGCATACAAACAACTGATAAAGGAATGGCGGGAAGTACTACCTACCCAAAGTGTATGCCTGCATTTGCCTATCGCTGAGCTTAATGACCTTAGCATAACAAAACAATCAAATATCAAAGCGAAGAATGATGAGAAGAATGAACAAAATACAAACACGCTGTTACAGGCATCAAAAAAATAGTTATGAGGTTTAATAATCAAACGGTGATCATTACCGGGGGCGGAGGAGGTATTGGTGTGGCCATCGCTCAAAGGTTTAGTGCTGAAGGCGCGAATATTGTGCTCGCTGACATTAGTATGGATCAATTGCAAAAAGCCGCCACGCAAATACAGCCGGGTAATAAGTCAAAACCATTATTACAACAATGCGATGTAAGCAAGGAAGAACAAGTGCAATCCACGGTTGCCGCCGCCATTGATCATTTTGGCACCATCGATATTGTAGTAAATAATGCTGGGTTGATGATATTTAAAAAACTGGAAGATCATACTTCTGAAGACTGGTCCCGAATTTTAAATGTTGACCTGATGGGTGCTTTCTATTTTACCAAGTGCGCTTTTCTTAACATGAAAAAAGGGGGACGTATCATCAATATATCCAGTATTCATGCCATTGAAACAACACCGATGGTATCTACTTATGCCGCAGCCAAAACCGCACTTCTTTCACTTACAAGATCTGCTGCTATCGAAGGAAAGGAAAAAGGTATCCGGGTAAATGCAATTTTACCGGGAGCAATTGACACGCCCATGTTGTGGGAGAATCCAAATATAAAAGCCGGGCTTGAACAAGTAAGTAAAGACAGTGTAGGTAAGCCCGAAGATATTGCCGGTGTCGTGGCTTTTCTCGCTTCTGAAGACGCTGCTTTCGTTCAGGGAGCCATGATAGAAGTGGATGGAGGAAGATTAAGCCGATTGTAGTGCCCGCCTACTCAGCCACACACATGGAATGTTTGAGCATAGGCTTAACTTGAAATTTCCAATGCACTAAGAACAAAGTATTGTCCTCCTGTCGCAACCACTTAAACCTGAGGCCATGAAACTTCTAATTTTAAAAGTGACCGTTAATATTTATCTCTCGTTTACAGAAGCTGGTTTAACTTTTTCAATTGAAGACTATTATTAGGATTTCAAACAATATATATATATATATATCAATTATCCAAATGGAAAGTGGGTTAGAGGATATCTAATCACAAGTGACAACACCCGTCTTGCTTCGTACTATGAGGCATTAAACTTATACCTGGTGTTTCACCTAACAAAAATATTGTGCACAGGAATTGTAAATAAAAATTATTAAAAAGAGGGTACCGTGGTACCCCCTTCCGACCCCACATGAAAAAAATCTTAAAGCAAATCAGTTAAATATTTTCCCAGCAGTTTTTGTAAGTATTTTGCATAACACTACCGCAAATTATTTACTATCCTTATTATCCTTACCATTCTGGCCATCCTCAATCCATTTTGCCAGCAGTTCCGCATTTTTCTTTGCATCACCATTATCTGGTTCCAGCTCTAATATTTTATCGTAGTATCCCAGTGATGCGGCAAAATCTTTTGTGGTGTTCGCTTCGTATGCTCCCAGGTATTCATACGCCCTCACCAGTAGTGGTTTATTAGCGGCGGTATCTTTTGAGATTAGTTCTATAAGTTTGGTATAATGTGGAACCGCCAGGCCCTGCTGCATGGTAGTATCAATTAACGCATTGGCTCTCGCCCTCCATAAATATCCGTGAACCTGGTCCGGGTACTTTTCTTCATAGATAGCAAATACACTGTCTGCCTTTACAAAATTTTCGGCGGAATACAAGGCCATTCCCCACTTATAAAGATCAAGGTTAGTAGGCTGCTCTTTAAGGCTATAAGCCTTCTCTCTCCAAACGGCTTCCCTGTCGCGATTACCTAATTGCTTTTGTAGATTAGCGAGACTAACGATGTACTCAAGTGAATCTTCCTGGTTGTGTTCCCTTGCCAGCGCCTTTTTATACCAATCAATTGCAACGGATTTATTCGTATCCAATTTTTCGAGCAGCGCGGCTTTCATTGCAAAGTCCTTTGCCACAAAGCCGGTATCATTTTGCTTTTCGAAATAGGTATTCATATTGCGGAGCGCCCCAGTTGAATCCCCCAAGGCCGCCTGGCTATAAGCGATGAGCTTGTAAAGCCTCGGCTGTGCATTAGCAGCGTCATTAGCTAAAATGTCTTTTGCTTCCTTAACAGCAACGTCCCATTTTTTTGAAACATAATGTAAATCAGCAAGCATATAGGCATGCTCCGGAGATGGATCAGACTTTCTGATGTATGCCTTCAGAAATCCGTCTGCTTTTACCACATCTGTGAAATAATAATGATAGTATAATTCGTACAAAGCTGGTGCATAATTGGAGTCTGCTGCCAGGGCTTTGGTAAACCTGTCAACATAGATCTCCGGATTATTTTGTGTTTTATAAATTTTACCTTTTTTGTACATGGCTTCTGCATAAGCAGGATTAACTTCCAGTGCCTTATCATAATTGATAATCGCATTCGATCCGTCTACCATTTTCCTGTAAGCATCACCAAGCGTTGTGTAAATTTCAGGATTCTTCTTATCGCGTTTAATCGCTTTATCCAATAATTCAATTGCCCATAAAGAATCGCCATGTTCACTTTCAAGATTAGCTTTTGCAACGGCTAACAGCGCTTCCGCATTTTTGTATTTCCCTTCGTTCAAAACATCATCGAATAGTTTTCTTGCTGCTGCTGTATCACCTTTCTCCAATAAAAGGTGTGCGTTACCGATAAATAATAAAGGGTTTTTTTTCTTTGAAAAATCCTGTTTAGTGAAATATGCTGTTCCTTCCTGCAAAACTTTTTCGGCTGAATCGATCTTGTTTTCATGCAAATAAATTTCACCCAACCAATACCAGCCTTCAGGTGGTGCATCCGCTTTTGAAATAATGGATTGTAAAATATTCTTTGCACTTTCATACCGCTCATAGTATAAATACTTTTGCGCATCGTCAATAGATTGCGACTTTGCAATACCACCTGATATCATACATGCCGCGATAAGAGGAAATAAAATCTTCATATTTTTATTTGTTTAGTTTTTTGTAACTATTCAGTCTATAAAAAAAGCCAAATTTGCATTACTATTTTTGAATTCTGAAAGTTATGCACATTGCTTTTATGTTAGCTAACAATTCATCGCTTTTTGGCACCGATTACACCCTTCTA
>JBDSAP010000379.1:0-4468 GCA_039922055.1 Ferruginibacter sp. | reverse complement strand
AACTGTCAATATCTTTTTTAGTGATACGGCCATTGTCGCCTGACCCGTTTACTTTGCTGATATCGATTCCCTTATCGGCAGCCAGTTTTTTTGCAAGCGGAGACGCCTTAATTCTACCATTGGTGGCGACAGCCACTTCTGCTGTATCAGATTCGATTGCAGCAGGAGCCGCATTTTCGGTAGGAGCGGGTTGGCTTTCAGCGGCCGGGGCAGCATTTCCACCTCCCTTTTCCGCCGCCACATATGCGCTTACATCCGTTCCTTCTTTTCCTACAATGGCAATGATCTCATTTACTTTTGCGGCATTGCCGGCTTCCACGCCAATGTATAATAATGTGCCTTCCTCATAACCGATTACTTCCATGGTTGCTTTATCGGTTTCCACATCGGCCAGTACATCGTCACTTTTTACCGCATCCCCTACTTTTTTATTCCAGGAAACTATTTTCCCTTCGGTCATGGTATCACTTAACAGCGGCATGCGTATTTCCTTGGCGCCTTCGGGCAGGGAGACTTTTGCGGTGGCGGGAGGAGGGGCTTGCTCTTTTGCGGGAGCAGGTGGAGTTGCGGGAGCAGGTGCATTTTCTGTAGCAGCTTTGGTTTCTTCAGGTTTGTTAGCAGGAGCAGTACCCGCTGCATCAAGGGCTGGCTTGTAGTCTTCGCCTTCTTTACCAATTACCGCAAGAATGCCATCTACCTGCACTGGTTTTCCTTTTTCCACACCAACGTATAACAGTGTACCGTCATTGTAACTTTCAAGTTCCATAGTGGCTTTATCGGTTTCCACTTCGGCAAGCAGATCGCCGGATTTTACTTTGTCTCCCACTTTTTTATGCCACTCTACAATCACACCTTCTGTCATGGTATCACTCATACGGGGCATGCGAATCACTTCTGCCATAATTGATAATTTCTAAGTTTTGAAATGGAAGCCGAAATTAATGCAAAAAAGGGAAATAAGCACCCTATTGTTAAGGTGGAGTTTATATCTTTCTGCAAAGACGGGCTAATTGTTTTTGATAAATTCTTTTTTGAAAAAAATTGAATAATGCAAATTATTGCTGACTACGGCCAGTATTGCTGCGGGTGTGGGGATTCATTGAATGTCCCCCGGAACAAATGATGATTGAAATTATTTTGTTGAAGATAACAACTAAAGCAAAATAATAACGTCCTGCCTGAACAACTGCTGATTGTGCTTAGTTAAAGTTTGATTGTCCTGACACAGCAGCAATATTTTTGTCGGCTGCAGGACTGCTTTTCGCAGGGGTTTTCATTAGTTAAGCCAATAGTATTTAAGTCTATCACCTGCCGCTTGTGCTCTTATTTTAGCAATGCGCAGCTGTGCTGGTAATATCACATCAAGTGAATAGCCTCTTGCACGTAAGAGTTCTAACTCTCTCTCCAATCTATTTGCTTGTAGTTCAAGACTGTCATTCTTCCGCAATGCTTGTATTTCCTCGGTACTATCATATCTATCTGGCTTCACATTATTAGCGATATAAATACTATCAGTATCAACATTTATTGGTTTCAAATTACTTGCTGCATACAAGTAAGCTTTTTTATACCCTTCATTGCTATACGTTGGAGATTTAAAATTGATATAGTATTTCACATTGTATACCTTAATAGCAGTATCAGGATGTTCAGCAAGTTTACTAAGTAATTCTGCTTTTGCTTCTGTATAGCGCATGTCGTGAGAGAGCTCTACAAGAGATGAGTAAAAGCGGTATTTTTTAGCATCTTCTCTTAAGGAGCGCTGCTCCTCTAAATAGTTGCGTTGTAATTCCGCTAAGTCAAGATATAGCAGGGTTAGACTACCTAAAGAATAATGAATGCTATCAATTTTAAGATACTCAACGTCTTTATGTTGTTCTCTAACGTTTTCTTCTATCGCTTCCTTTATTTTATTTTCAGTCGTTGAATGTTTACAGGCTTAGAAAAAATTAATAGAAGTCTTCTCATAATGCAATTGGTTGAGTGATTTTTTATTTTATTAATGAAAATATTGCTGCTAAAGCTGAAACAATTGAAATAATGATTGCCCAAAATGCTTGTCTTTTTGTTTTATTGTAGTCAGCAAGTTGTTTAGCTAACAAAGCATGTTCTGTTTTTAATTTATTGAATTCAAGTTCTGTCACGAATACTTCATGATTTCTTTTCGCTTCTTCTCGTTGAAGTATTTGTAAAGCTTTGTCGGAAAGAACAAGTAGTTCTGGTCCAACGGCTCGAGTAATTCCTTTTTGAATTTTTGAAAGGTCTTTGTACCAAACAAGTAAGTCTTTGTTTCTTAATTGATGAACTAAATTATAATACTGATAATTAGCAGCTTCATTAGAACCAATTCCTGCTTCCAACATTTCTGTCGTCAAGGTTTTATCATCAAGTTTTCTTGGAATATCCTTGTCAAAAAAAGAAAGAATTAAAAGTTCTTGCGCAGTCATATTTTTGGAAGTTAAACTCTGTCCAATCGCCTTGCAGCCAACTATTATTTATCCGTTGGTTCTTATAAAGAAACGTGTAATTGAAAATGCCGCTGGCGTTAAGTTAATTTGAATAAACTATGGTGAATCGGTCGTTTGCGTAAGGAATTTTTTGTGTTACAAACATTTGTACTTCGATTAAACAGTGTTGTGTCACTCTCTTGTACATTTTCAGCAACAAGGAGCAACGAGCGCCGCGCCTTAAGTAATGTATTATTCAGGAACAGCCCTTTTCAACATTGACTATTCACCATTCACAAAGGGACACTGCTAAACATTATTCCAACTCAAGTTTCAGCCGGTCTCTTAATTCCTTTACCAAAGGATACTCTTCTATTATCTTAAAATATTGTTCTTTCCGGCTGAGCGGTGCTGCAACCGGCGCAGCATTTTGTTCCTGCTCTTTTACCGCTACCTGGTACACGAGTAACCTGTTGCTGAAATACTCTTGCAAGTGGTTTATAAGGTCCGCTCTTTCTTCTTCAATGAAAGCTTTTTGAAAATCTCCCTTTACGGCGATCTCCACAATATTATTATCGATGATTTTTAATTCAACATCTTTAAAATTAGTAACTGCTGCATGGTTCTTTCTGTTCCGCAATTTTTCAATAAAAAGTCCCCAGCAACTATGCAGGTCTTCTTCTGTTAATGACTTTACGTGAACACCTCCCGCCTTGTTTTTTAAAGCGATGTTTTGCCGGATACTGTTTAGTGAGCCCAGCCCAGCTTTTTGCACTGGTTTTGATTCACCAGTTTCGGCTTCCGGCTTATTTGTTAGCGAAGGTTTTGCTGATGGAGATTTGCCCAATTCAATGGTAGGTTCCTGGATGATCAGTTTCGCTCCTGCTGTTTCTTTGGGTCTTACTGTTTCTTTTTTTGGATGAATAGCCTGAGCATCGATTGCCGGCTCTTGTAAATTTGTTTGATTCTCCGGAACTTTTACTAATGGCAGCGCCCTGAAGGCAACTGTTTTTGCTCCATCAATTAGTTTTTTTTTACTTACTGCGCCATCATTGTTTACCAATTCGAGTGCCTGCTGCAAATAACTGAGCTTAATAATGGTGAGCTCTACATGTAACCGCTTGTTGCGAGCTTGTTTATAATTAAGCTCAGCTTCATTTAAAATATTGAGCGCACTTATTATATATGCCGGTGAGATCTTTTGCGCTGTCTGTAAATACTTTTGTTTAAAATCTTCCGCCACTTCAAGCAGCATCGCAACTTTCGCATCGCGGCTAACCAAAAGATTTCTTAAAAATTCCGCAAATCCATTTAATACAAGATCCCCTTCAAAACCCTTTCGGTTTATTTCATCAAACATCAGCAAGGCGCTTCCAAGATCCTGGCCCTGTACATAATCGAGTAGTTTAAAATAATAATCCTCATCTAATATATTCAGGTGCTCGAGCGTATTCTTATAAGTTACTGCACCATTGGTAAAGCTTACTATTTTGTCGAGAATGCTTAAAGAGTCCCGCATGCAACCTTCACTTTTCTGGGCAATTACATGCAGTGCTGTCCGGTCCGCCTTTATATCTTCTTTTTCACAAATTTCTTCCAGATGTGCTACGGTATCATTGTTAGTGATGCGTTTAAAATCGAAGATCTGGCAACGACTTAAAATGGTTGGCAGTATTTTATGTTTTTCTGTGGTTGCCAAGATAAAGATGGCGTAGGGCGGCGGTTCCTCCAATGTTTTGAGGAAGGCATTGAACGCCGATGAACTTAACATGTGTACCTCATCCACAATATAAACCTTGTATTTTCCGGCCTGCGGTGCAAAGCGAACCTGCTCTACCAGGCTGCGTATGTCATCAACAGAATTGTTACTGGCAGCATCCAGCTCATGAATATTTAAAGAGGTGCCCTGGTCAAATGAAACGCAGGAGTTGCAAACATTACAGGCTTCTCCGTCAGATGTTCTGTTTTCACAATTAATTGTTTTGGCAAGAATTCTTGCACAGGTTGTTTTACCAACACCT
>JBDSAP010000378.1:0-11159 GCA_039922055.1 Ferruginibacter sp. | reverse complement strand
TTAGATGGCTTTGGCAATTTCATTTGGGCTAAAGCGGTAGGTGGGATCGGTACAGATGAGAGTGAGACCGTAGCCCTTGATCCTTCGGGGAATGTATATGCAACCGGGCGTTTTAGTTTTACCAGCGACTTTGATCCCGGCCCGGGAACCTTCAATTTTACTGCTTCGAATGATGATATGTTTGTTTTAAAATTAAGTGCCAACGGCAACTTTGCATGGGCAAAACAAATTAGCGGACCGGAATATGAAGTGGGCAGAAATATTGCAACAGATGCCGCGGGAAATGTTTACACTACCGGCATTTTCCAGAACGTCACCGATTTCGACCCCGGCCCTGGTGTTTTCAATTTAACTGCCAATGGGTTCAATAATATTTTTATTTCAAAATTAAATACTGACGGAGATTTTATTTGGGCAATGCGTTTCGGTGGAGGCACCTCGGAAGACCGGGGCAATGCCATTTCATTAAATCCCGCAGGGAATTTATATGTTACCGGGAACTTTGCGGAGCAGATAGATTTTGATCCCGGGCCGGGAACAGCGATATTGCTCAACTCGAGCACCGCCGAATTTATGCTCAAATTTGGGCCGGGTTCAGTATTGCCTTTAACCTTGCTCAACTTTTCGGCCACGGCCGCAGCAAATGGAACATTATTAAAATGGCAAACCAGCCAGGAAATAAACACAAAACATTTTGAGGTAGAATGGAGCAACGACGGACAGCAGTATAACAAAATAAACACCGTTGCAGCAGCAGGAAACAGCACACAAACCATCTACTACACTTATACTCATGATCAACCCCTCGCAGGAATTAATTATTACCGGCTCAAAATGATTGATAAAGACAATCAGTATAAATACTCGCCAATAGTTACAATTACCATCAACGATCATCAAGCTGCTGTCAGCGTATTTCCAAACCCGGTTACTGATGTTTTGCAAATTAAAATAGCCGCAGAAAAAAATGAAAAGCTGACGCTTAAATTGCTGAATGCAGAAGGAAAAGTTGTTGCATCAAAAATATTTACTCTTGTAAAAGGCAGCAACCGTTTAAGCTGGAATTTGCCAAATCTTGCAACAGGAAATTATTTTATTTCTTCTACCAGCAAACAATTTGAAACGATAAAAATTACCAGGCACTAATCGATATAAATTAAGTGTGAACGGATCAGGTTGGTAATTGTGACAATAACGTTTACTTATACTTTAGTTAGTTCCCGATCAACCGCCAACGGGGCTGATAGCCGCCGTCGGGGTTAACCCAACCCCGTCAGCGGTTGCAAACCCTGACGGCGGTTATTCTTTAACAAACCGACATCGAATGATGAAGTGTCAATATTCACCATTCAAAAATCAATAGGTGATTGTACTATAACATACCGCAAACGCAATTATGATGAAACAAATATTCTTCCTGCTATTTTTTATAGAGAGCTATCAATTGGTGATTGCACAACCGGTGGGTATTGGTACTACCAATCCCAATGCATCTGCACAACTGGATATAACAAGTACTACAAAAGGAATGCTGGTACCAAGGATGACAAGTGTTCAAAGAACGGCGATCACCACACCTGCCCGTGGCTTGCTGGTGTTTGATAATACCACTAATACTTTCTGGTTTTATAATGGCACTGCGTGGATAGAATTGACTACAGGCGGCGGCAGCATTGGCTGGACACTTACTGGTAACAGCGGCGCTGTAGACGGCACCAGTTTTATTGGTACTCTTACCGATGTGCCAATCAGCTTCCGGCAAAACAATATTAGCATGGGAAGATTGGATGCCGGGAAAAATAATGTTTTCCTCGGGGATCTTACAGGCGGAGGAACTGAAACCGTTAACAACACCATGATAGGTGACCATGCCGGATATGCGCATTTCGGTATCGGCATTGGCAACAACACATTTATAGGTTCGCAGGCTGGCTATTCAAATACAACAGCAACAGAAAATACATACATCGGAAGCGGGGCAGGTTATACCAACACGTTGTCAACCGGCAATACAATGGTTGGTAAAGATGCCGGTAATAAAAACACCGCCGGCAGCAATACTTTTATTGGCCACAATACGGGTGCATTAAACAAGACAGGTACGGACAATGTTTTTGTAGGCAAAGAAGCCGGCCTGAATAACACTACAGCAACAGGAAATACTTTTATCGGAAAATTTGCTGGAAAGTTAAATACCACGGGTGCAGGCAATACGATCAGTGGGAGTAACGCACTTTATTTTAATACTACCGGATTTGGCAACACCGCCAATGGATACCAGTCACTCTACTCCAACACAACAGGGGATAGCAATATAGCGATCGGTTACCATGCGCTTTACGCTAACACTGTTGCAAACTTTAATACAGCCGTTGGCTATAATTCACTTACAGCCAATACAAGCGGGGGCCATAACACAGGGCATGGTTATGAAGCGCTGCTTTCAAATACTACCGGAACGGCCAATACCGCCAATGGCAATAAGGCACTCGGTGGCAATACAACCGGGAACGCCAATACAGCCAGTGGAGACCTGGCGCTTGAAAACAGCAGGGCACTGGATTATAATACTGCAAACGGGGCAGGAGCATTAAACCTTAACGCGGCGGGAATGAACAATACTGCTTACGGAAAATCGGCGCTCGGGCGAAACTACGATGGAAGTGACAATACAGCTACCGGGTTTGAGGCACTCGGGAGAAACCAGGGCGGTTTTTCTAACACCGCAGCGGGATCATCGGCACTCAGCTTCAATACAACAGGGCATGGTGGCACAGCAACCGGGGCCAATGCACTCTTTACGAATACAAACGCCTTCTACAATACGGCGACCGGTTTTGAAACACTTTTTAGTAATGATATCGGAATTTCAAATACCGCTATTGGATGGAAGTCTCTCCGTTCGAATTTTAACGGGCAAGGTAATACGGCTGTTGCTACGGATGCCCTGTCTGCTAATACAACCGGACGCTACAATACCGCCGTAGGATTTGAAGCGCTTGACAATACAACAACAGGGGATAACAATATTGGTATTGGCCGCGACGCTCATGTGCCATTTACAACGGGAAGTAACCAGGTTAAAATCGGGAATAGCGCTATAACATACGCAGGTATTTCAGTACCCTGGACTATATCTTCAGACAGACGAAAAAAGGCAGACATAAATAAAACGGCTCTCGGGCTGGAATTTATTAAAGTCCTGAACCCGGTTTCCTACTATCGCAATAATGATGATCAACATAAAATAGAATTCGGATTTATAGCCCAGGAAGTAGAAGAAATATTAAACGAGTCGGGAGCAGTAAACAATGGTATCATAACAAAAGATGAGAAAGGCATGTACAGCATGCGTTACAACGATTTGATTGCACCCATGGTAAAAACTATACAGCAGCAACAAGCCATCATACAAACCCAGCAAAAAGGAATTGACGAATTAAAAAACCTGCTGAATAAATTGATGAGTGATAATAATTTGAAATAAGGTCATGCATTTTATAAAGTTTACACCTTTTAAAAAGGTGTAAACTTAAACACCACTCAAAATTTTCATAATGAAAAAGATAATCTTCTTATTATTATTGCTTGCAGCCTGGCAAGGGCTGATAGCACAATCCGTAGGCATTGGCACCGGCACGCCAAATGCATCTGCACAGTTAGACGTAAGTAGTATTACGAAAGGAATGCTTGTGCCACGTATGACTTCTTCAGAAAGAACAACGATCCCCACACCAGCCCGTGGCTTGCTGGTGTTCGATAATACTACCAATACTTTCTGGTTTTATAATGGCACTGCGTGGATAGAATTGACTACAGGCGGCGGCACTGGCTGGACACTTACCGGTAACAGCGGCGCTGTAGATGGCTCCAGTTTTATCGGCACGCTTACCGATGTACCAATCAGTTTCCGGCAAAACAATATTGCCATTGGAAGATTAGATGCCGGGACAAATAATGTTTTCCTCGGGGATCTTACAGGCGGAGGAACTGAAACCGTTAACAACACAATGATTGGTGACCATGCCGGATATGCGCATTTCGGTATCGGTATCGGCAACAACACATTTATAGGTTCGCAGGCAGGCTACTCCAATACAACAGCAACAGAAAATACTTACCTCGGAAGCGGGGCAGGATACACTAACACGGTGGCAACCGGCAATACAATGGTGGGTAAAGATGCCGGTAATAAAAACACTGCGGGCAGCAATACTTTTATCGGCCACTGGGCGGGAGCATTAAATACCACCGGTACCGACAATGTTTTTGTAGGCAAAGAAGCCGGCCTAAGCAACACTACTGCAACCGGCAATACCTTTATTGGAAAATTTGCAGGAAAGCTAAATACAATCGGTGCAGGCAATACCGTCACCGGCAGTAATGCACTGTACTTTAACACAACCGGAAGTGAGAATACTGCCAATGGTTATCAAACGCTCTATTCAAATACTACCGGGGGCCGCAACACTGCGATCGGCTATTCGGCCCTTCACGATAATACCACAGCAAGCTATAATACAGCCGTTGGCTTTTTCTCCATGAATAATAACACCACCGGAAATTACAATACTGCAAATGGTTATCGAACGCTTTATTCAAACACAACCGGAATCCGCAATACCGCAAGTGGAGCAAATGCGCTCTACGCCAATACCACCGGCAGCAGTAATACCGCCACGGGATACCAGTCTCTGCTCAACAACACATCTGGAAATGATAATACAGCAAACGGCGTGAATGCATTGGCATCGAACAACACGGGAAATTCCAACACGGCAGTCGGAGCACTTACACTTATAACCAATACCACTGGAAGTGACAATACGGCAAATGGATTTGGCTCACTCTATTTTAACGGTACCGGGTATTCAAACACTGCAATGGGTTCATCGGCCCTCACCAACAATACAACAGGACATGGTAACACAGCAACCGGTTTTAATGCACTTAAAACCAATTCGGCCGGGCATTATAATACGGCTACCGGGTTTGAGGCGCTAAAAGATAACCTGAATGGGATTTACAATACTGCAAACGGAACATTTGCACTGGAGTCGAATACCGGTGGAAGTAATAACACGGCTATTGGAGTATCTGCGCTTTCCAATTGCACAACAGGGAGCAACAATACTGCGGTTGGTATGCAAGCGCTTCGCTATGTCACAGGATCGAATAATATCGGTATTGGCCATGATGCCAGTGTGCCCACCTCATCAGGAAGTAACCAGGTAAGAATTGGCAATACTTCAATAATTTATGCCGGCATAGAAGTACCCTGGACTATAACTTCAGATAGAAGGAGCAAAGATGGAATCGAAAAAGCAACGCTTGGTTTGGATTTTATTAAAAAGCTCAACCCCGTTTCTTATTACCGTAAGAGTGATGATAAACATAAAATAGAATATGGTTTTATTGCGCAGGAAGTTGAAGAGGCACTCAATAACGCTGGTATAATTAACACCGGGATTATTTCAAAAGATGATGCCGGTATGTACAGTGTGAGATACAATGATCTGATTGCACCCATTGTTAAAGCAATACAGGAACAGCAGGCGATTATAGAAAAAAATCAAAAACAAATAGACGAATTAAAAATTGCCATAAATAAACTGGCAACAAACATTGTAACAAAATAAAGCCTTATGAAAAAAAAATTCTTCTAAGGCGAGTCTCTGCCATTGTGCAATCAAATACTAAGAACTGTTCGAAGCAGGACTCGCCTGGGAAGTGAGATTTTGTTGTCCGGGCAATGAAGCAATGGGCATCATCGTTGCATCGCCCTCTTGTACTTTTTATCATTGGGGAACGTTCATGGTGTCCCGGCGGGGTTTTCGCATTATAAACTATAGATTAAAAGGGTCTTTATTGCGAAACCCCGACGTAGAAAAGAGCGTTGACTTTTACGCTCTCAATCACAGCAGAACGGCGACAACTTTTAATTTTAAAGAGCCTTCAACATCGGGGTTTCGCAAGTGGTGTTTTTTATAATTGGGGACTTATGCGGCGAAAACCCCGCTGGGACAGAAGGCGAGTCTCTGCCATTGAGCTATTCAAATACTAAAGACTGTTCGAAGCAGGACTCGCCGGCAAACCCACTATATTATGTCCCGGCAGGGTTTTCGCTGGTGTCCCGGCGGGGTTTTCGCATTATAAACTATAGATTAAAAAGGACTTTATTGCGAAACCCCGACGTAGAAAAGAGCTTTAACTTTTACGCTCTAAATGACAGCAAAACGGCGACACCTTTTAATTTTAAAGAGCCTTCAGCATCGGGGTTTCGCAAGTGATGGTTTTATAATTTGGAACTAATGCGGCGAAAACCCCGCTGGGACAGAAGAATTGTTAGCTTACTGATAGCTAATAAAATACTACTTCGAATTTGCAGAGTCAGGCTCCCCTCTCCTTTGGAGAGGGGCTGGGGGTGAGGTCAAACGGGTTCCAAAATAAACGAATATTTTATAACCCCTAAACATCTCCATTAATAAAAGTGCACACTGCTTTTGTTGCGCCGCCAGAGCAAGTAGATCCGATAGCCATCGGATTTGAAACGACTAAATGATGCTGCATTCATATAGCCTAAAAATATTTACATTAGTATATTGAGAAAAATATTTTATACATATAAATTACTCCCGTTTTTAATTACAACAATTTGTTACAGCACAAATTTATTTGCTCAACAAACTGCCTCGTACTCCTATCAATATTACAATACATCGCACGGGTTACCGTCGCCTGAAATCATTTGCCTGGCAAAAGATAGTAAAGGCTTTTTATGGGCTGGTACGGCGTCGGGCCTGAGCATGTATGATGGTTACAGTTTTCAAAACTATGCCTATGCAAAAAACGGCGAACTGATTGGTCATGTAAACACAATAAAACAAGCTGCTGACAACCGCTTGTTAATCGGCACCGGCACAGGATTGTTTTGTTATGAAAATAATGAGATCATTAAAATAAGTGCAACTACTACATTACCACAAGGAGTGAATGATATTTTGGAAGACAATGAAAATCTATGGCTTGCCACCGAAAACGGGCCGGTAAAATTGAATATAAAAGAGGTGGACCTTACCGGAAAGAAA
This sequence comes from Ferruginibacter sp., assembly GCA_039922055.1. Lineage (GTDB taxonomy): Bacteria > Bacteroidota > Bacteroidia > Chitinophagales > Chitinophagaceae > Ferruginibacter. The sequence goes on along the minus strand of JBDSAP010000378.1, from coordinate 4,071 downwards.
AAAATTGTTTTAGCGGATCATCTTCTTAGGCAGTGGTGGCTTAAAAATGAGATCATGGATAAACGCCGGACCGTATTTATAAGCAAGGCTCCTGATGGCGCCATTTTTATTGCGCAGTACAGTAATATATTCAGGTTCTTTGATAATAAACTGGAACTGATACATTCCATCGCAGACACTCATGATAGGATCAACGCTATATTTCCTATAAATAAATCCAAAATATACTTTGATGGAGCTTCATCAGAAATATGCCTGTTTGATAATGGCATTGTTTCGAAAAGCGGGTATACAAATTTTTATAAACGGCTCTCGCAAACCACTATGCCTGGCGCCTGGTATGTAGGCACCAGGGGTGCTTTCTATTTTCATCCGCAAAATGGTACAGCCTCTACCCTGATCACATTTTCAGACATATATGCTGTGTATCCAACGGCAGTGTTAGAAGACAATAATTTTATGTGGATAGCATCACATGATGGATTGATCAAATTAAAACCATCCATTTTCAACACCTACTCTTTTGATAAACCACAATATTCGAATGATTACTATTCACTAACAGAGTTAAAAAATGGCAAAATTTTAATGGGTGCCAACAGGGGAAAAATTTTCGAAAAAAAAGAAAATGAATTTAGCCTTCTTCACGAAAAGCTGGTTCAGGACGCTGAAATAAAAGCGCTTTACGAAGATGAAAGAGGTTGGTTATGGTCAGCAAGTGGATACAAAGGATTGGTGTTATTAAGAAACGGCAAAAGAGAAAATTTTACCATTGAAAATGGACTCCACGATAATTCTCTTTATCATTTCATAAAAACAAGTAATGGTAAATTATTTGTTACGGGAGACCAGGGCATGAGTGAGATAATCGTGAATGTGGACCAAAGCATTTCATTCAAGCCATTTATTTACGAGCCCAATACCAGCCAGTATGCAAAATTCTTTTCCGCCATAGAAGCGCCCGATGGAACCATCTGGCTGGGTGGCGAGGAAGGGCTTGTTTATTTGCACAATGATTCATTGCAAAAGTTTACATTCAAAGGCAAACAGCTTTATATAAATTTTATAATAAAAGACCAGCAAGAAAACGTTTGGATCGCCACATCAGGTGAAGGCATATTGCAATGTGTATTTAATAAACAAAACGAACTTGAAATTATAAAACAGTATACGGAAAATGATGGTTTGAATAGCCTGCATTATTTAACGGTGCTAGCAGATAAAGAAAATAATATTTGGGCGGGGAGCAGTAAAGGGATCAGCGTTATAGGAAAGAGCGGAAAGTTTAAAGACAGGGTTTTAAATTTTGATGAATCAGATGGTTTTATAAAACCGGGCTACAGTTATATGCGTTTACAGCAGGTAAGTGATGGCAGCATTTGGGCCGTTACAACCTTTGGCTTTACTTCATTTCAACCTGCTCAACTTTCGCCATCAACTATTGCTCCACTTGTTTATCTCACGAACATTAGGCTTATAAAAAATAGTCAATCTATCACAACATCTTTTACAGAATCCGCGGAAACCAACAAATTCATCCATTCAGATAATTCTTTGAATTTTAATTTTACGGCACTCGACTATGCAGACCAGGCAAATATCCGCTACTACTATAAGCTGGAAGGATTAGATACCAACTGGAAGAACAGCGGCAACCTGCGCAGCATTAGTTTTGAGAATCTTTCACCAGGCAAATATACATTTCGTGTTAAGGCTATCAATAGTAAAAGTGTTTGGAGTAAGGAAGATGCTGTGTATGCCTTTATTATAACCCCACCCTTCTGGAAAACATGGTGGTTTATATCATTGTTGTTAATTACGATCAGTATACTTTCAATCTATTTTATTCGCAGGCGAATACGTTTTATAAAGAAACGGGAGGCAGAAAAAACAGAGCTACAAAAGTTAAAAGCAGCCGGGTACCGGGAGCAATTAGAAATAGAAAAGATCATCAATCATTTTGCTACCGCCATGAACAGTCTCAATAGTATTGATGATATTTTATGGGATGTGACTAAAAGCTGTATCTCCGAATTGAATTTTGAAGACTGTGTTATTTATCTTAAAGATGAAGAGCGGAACTCACTAATTCAAAAAGCTGCCTGGGGTCCAAAAACCACTGATGGAAAAAAAATTATTAATCCAATTGAGATACCAGTTGGCGCCGGGATTGTAGGCAATGTGGCCGAGAAGGGAAAGCCAGAAATTATACCAGACACCACAACAGACGAGCGTTATATTATTGATGATACAAGACGCCTTTCTGAAATTGCCGTCCCGATTATAAACAATGGAAAAGTGTTGGGTGTAATAGACAGCGAACATTCACAAAAGAATTTTTATACCGAACGGCATTTGGAAATACTGGTTACTATTGCTTCGCTCTGCGCCGGCAAAATAGATGTGATAAAAGCAGAACAACAAACAAAAGAAAAAGAAATGGAAGTACTGAGGCTAAGTAAAGATTTTGCTACTTCACAACTCACCGCTCTTCGCATGCAGATGAACCCGCATTTTATTTTTAATGCACTCAATAGTGTACAGCATTATATTTTACAGGGCAATGTGGTTGAAGCGAATAAATACCTGTCTAAGTTTTCAAAACTGCAAAGAGAAATATTGCATTGCAGCAACCTCCAGTTTATAACATTGGAAAAAGAAATTGAAATATTAAGCGCTTACCTTCAATTAGAACAATTTCGTTTTGGCGATAGCTTTACATACGAAATAAATATGACGGACGAAATTGACCCTGATGAAATTAAAATACCCCCGATGATGCTGCAACCGTTTGTAGAAAATGCCATCTGGCATGGGTTGATGCCATTGTACAAAGAGCGGAACCTTAGCATCTATTTCGACTTGTACACAGATGATATTTTGCTGGCAACAATCAGGGATAATGGAATTGGCCGGGAAGCCGCTGCTAAACTAAAACAAAACAATGGCCAGGCTAATCCTGTGTATGAATCAAAAGGTATGTCAATGGTACAAGAGCGCTTAAAATTACTGCAACAACAGTATGACAAACCTTTCGATGCTGCCATTTCTGACATAAAGGATGTGAATGGTCTCGTACAGGGTACGATGGTTACGCTTAAAATATTTATCGGTAATAAAAAACTATGAGTTCAATTAAAGCACTAATTATAGATGATGAAATAACGGCGGTAAAAACTTTATCGTTGATGATCAAACATTATATCCCCGAAATCCACAACCTTAAAACAACTACCGATGTGTATGAAGGTTTACACCTTCTAAAAAGTTTTGAACCACATCTATTATTCATCGATATACAGATGCCGGTGATGAGTGGATTTGAATTATTGAAACAAGTACCACAGGTAAATTTCAGTATCATTTTTACAACTGCTCATGACGAATATGCGATAGATGCCATCCGGTTTAGCGCATTGGATTATTTACTAAAACCAATTGATGCCGATGAGTTGCAAAATTCATTTACCCGTTTTATCGAAAAGCAAAACACCAATACAGTCAATGGGACTTTGTATAATAACTTCCTGCACAACCTGAATGTAACTGATAAAAAAGATTTTAAACTGGCATTGCCAACACTACAGGGTACTTTCTTTTATAAGCCGGAAGATATAGTACGCCTGGAAGGAGAAAGCAACTACACTAAATTTTATTTCGCTAACCGTACGTCGTTACTCACCGCTTATACTTTAAAAAATTACGAAGATATTCTGCTGAACTATGGCTTTATACGGGTACACAAATCTCACCTTGTAAACAAAACCCATGTTGTAAATTATATGACAGATGGAATGCTTACAATGAGTGATGCTTCTAAGATAGAAGTATCCAGGAGACGAAAGGAAGATGTGTTGGAGAGCCTAAGAAGATGAACTGAATAGTAAGACCTGCATCAGCAATAAAAAAAACATCGTCATGAGATTTGATTTCATGGTGACGGTTCCTTAATTCTACTTTGACATATTTAAAAAAATGTAGCTCACGGTTACGATAGTTTAATTATGGAACGAAAAAGATGCCATGAAAAAATACAGTACAAGTGAGTGACACAACGATGCCGCCATAAAA
>JBDSAP010000377.1:0-3717 GCA_039922055.1 Ferruginibacter sp. | reverse complement strand
TGATTCTTTCTGTTATTAAACGTCCAATGCTGGTAATAAAGAAAAATCTTTTTAAACAATTAAAACCTATTAAATGAAAAAGCATACCTCATCAACCGTCAGCCGGTTAACGAAAAATGCTGCAATAGTGCTGGCCATTGCTACTTGCCTATTCAGCATGCCAGCGATGGCGCAGCGGGATCACGAGAGAGGCAGGGGCAACGAAGGTTCCAGGCGACAAATTTCCAGGGAACCCTCCATACACCAGCGCCAGCAACCTTCTGTTAACAATTCAAATAATTCAGGAAGGTTTAATAACCGCAACGACCAACGAGCCACAGCGGATAATTTTAACCGCAGAAGTATCGATCGCTCCTCATCCTTGCCTGGTAATAGAGAATATAGGAACAGGCAAAATTCGGTTCAGGATAATGTAAGACGAAATGACCTAAACCGCGGCGGCAATGTTTATTCAAGACCTGGCAACAGTTACAGCAGGCCGGGATATAATAATTACAACAGGCCAGGATATGATAATAATCGTGGCAGATCTTATGGTTACAACGGTTACAATAATCGCAGGCCTGTGTATAGTGCTTACAATCCGAGCTGGCGTTATGCATACGCACCCAGGCGCAATAGCATTTTCAATACGCTACCATCGTTTTATCTTAATCTGAATTTTGGCGGCGGTCATTACCGTTATTATGACGGTATCTATTACCGGCCATACAACAATAGCTTCCGGGTAATAGCTCCGCCAATAGGAATTTTTATTAATACACTGCCCCTCGGCTATCGCACTATTTATGTGGGTGATTATCCTTACTATTATTACAATGGTACTTATTATGATCATAGGGATGACAATTACATCGTTGTTTCGCCACCCGTTGGTGCAGTGGTCGAAAGTATTCCTGATGGTTATAAAACCCTCACAGTTGATGGTGAAACCTATTATGAAGTGGATGGTGCACAGTACAAACCTGTAGTTCAGGAAAATGGTGAAATATGGTATGAAGTGATCAAATCGAACTCATGATTTGTATAATTGAAAAACGGTGTTTAGAAATAAACACCGTTTTTATTTTTTGTATAATATGCTGTTAACTATTCAAACAGGTCGCCTTGCGGGTTTTCTGTTTCAGACTGTTTTTCCCATTCCATTTCTACACTTTTAGAAAAGTCGGTAAGCTTCGCTCCTACTGCTTTCCACCCCATTACTTCCACCATATTCGCCACTTTAAATTTTGCCTTGCGAACCAATTGCCCCCGGCCAGTTTGAACGACCAGCATTGGCTTTTCGTCCGTAGTTACCATTTCAAGCCGGTTATCTTTTCCTTCTTTGATAAAATAGAATTTGCTGTGTAATGTGGTAGTTTCGATCTTAAACCGTTTGATGTTATATTGAAGTTTTTCGTTGTCGAGATAAACTGCGGTGATCACTTTTTCAGGATTAAATTTCTCCATCATTATCACTTTTTCCACATCAAAACGCTGGGTAAGTTCCTGGTCTACGATCTCGTAATTTCCGTCGTTGTAAACTATAAGGAGACGATCCTCTGCATCAAATTTACCAAGATACTCTCCTTTCTCTTCGGTGTTTAGGCGACCGAATTTATTATCGAACCAAAGTTTTTTTGCATCAAGCGTAGACTTGCCGGCCTCTTTAAATTTTACAGATTTAATCGGGTACTTGGTAACCTGGTTGCCGATACTTCCACGGCCCTTTATTTCCAGTTCTTCAAAATAAAATTCGAGTTCTTTTTTCTTTGCACTGCAATTGGGACTCAAAACGATCTTAACTACTTCCGCCTCGCCATTGGCATTGGCTGAAAAATAATGAACCCGGCTCTTATCAGAACCTTTCGTAAGATCATATTCTTTATCCCTCGTAATACCAGTCACATTAAAACGCTTTGCATAACTCACGCCGGTTTTACCATCTGCATAGATCATATTATAGGTAGTACGCTCATCATTTTTCTGAAACACAGCCACGTGCAAAATGTCTTTGCCGATAAATGTTTTTTCCGCTACCCGAACCACTTTCATGATGCCACCCTTCGTAAATGCAACAATATCATCCAGGTCAGAAACTTCGGCTATCAGTTCATCTTTCTTTAAACCTGTTCCTATAAAGCCATCGGCAAAATTTACATACAATTTAATATTTGCTATCGCCACAGACTTGGCCTGGATAGTGTCAAATAACTTGATCTCTGTTTTACGTTCCCTACCCTTCCCAAACTTTTTTAATAAGTTTTCATAATAAGCCACGGCATAATCCGTCAGGTGTTCAATGTCGTATTTCACCTGTTTGATATCCGCTTCAATACCTTTTATCTGGGCATTCAACTCGTCTATATCGAGGCGGTAAATACGGCGTACCGGTTTTTCTGTAAGCTTAATAATATCTTCCCTGGTAACGGGCCCCTTTAATATTTTTTTAAAAGGTATAAAAGCTTTGTCGATGGCCTCCAATACCTTCTCCCAGGTTTCATGTTTCTTCTCTAATTCTTTGTATATTTTTTCTTCAAAGAATATTTTTTCTAACGAGGTATAATGCCACTTTTGCTGTAGCTCACCCAATTTAATTTCCAGCTCACGGCGCAATAATTCTTTGGTATTATCGGTAGCGATTTTCAACAGTTCCTGCACGCCAAGAAACCGCGGTTTATTGCTTACGATCACGCAGGCATTTGGTGAGATACTTACCTCACAATCTGTAAAAGCATACAGTGCGTCAATGGTGATGTCGGGAGAAATACCTGGCGCCAGTTCAATAATGATCTCCACCTCCGCAGCCGTGTGATCGAGTACTTTTTTTATTTTTATTTTGCCCTGGTCAGTAGCTTTTACAATACTTTCCATCAACTGCGCTGTAGTAACGCCATAAGGTACACTTCTTATTACAACGGTCTTCTTATCCAGCTCCTCTATATTGGCCCGAACCCTTACTTTTCCGCCTCTTTTTCCCTCGTTGTAATTGGTTACGTCCGCAGTGCCACCGGTTTGAAAATCCGGGAATATCTCAAACTTTTTACCACGTAAAGATTTAATGGATGCTTCAATTAATTCGCAAAAATTATGAGGTAATATTTTCGTCGCCAATCCAACAGCGATCCCCTCAGCGCCCTGCGCAAGCAACAGCGGAAATTTCATCGGCAGCGTAACCGGTTCATTTTTGCGACCGTCATAACTCAGCGCCCACTCGGTGGTCTTTGCATTAAAAGCAACTTCCAACGCAAACTTACTGAGCCTTGCTTCGATGTAACGAAAGGCCGCCGCATCATCACCCGTGCGCACATCGCCCCAGTTTCCCTGCGTATCCACCAACAGGTCTTTTTGCCCAAGGTTTACAAGCGCATCTCCAATGCTCATATCGCCATGAGGATGATATTGCATTGCCTGCCCAATGATGTTTGCCACCTTATTAAAGCGCCCATCATCCATTTCCTTCATGGCATGCAGAATGCGCCGCTGTACTGGCTTTAAGCCGTCTTCGAGCGCAGGCACAGCCCTTTCTAAAATAACATAACTGGCATAATCCAAAAACCATGTTTTGTATTGCCCGCCAATTCCGCTATCCGTGTGTACGTAATCTTCTCTATTTGATTTTGCCATATTTTTAATAGCTCTCTCCTGCCTGATTCTTTTAATTGATCGTTGTTATTTTCAACTTTAGTTATTAATTATTATGTACCAAACATTGGTTCCCTGTAGCAGCATCGTTGC
>JBDSAP010000376.1:0-4076 GCA_039922055.1 Ferruginibacter sp. | reverse complement strand
CATTACTCATCAGCATTGGTTACGCTTCCTGCCATTGGTGTCACCAGATGGAAAAGGAATCTTTTATGGATACGGCCGTTGCACGTATGATGAACAATAATTTTGTTTGCATAAAAGTAGACAGGGAGGAAAGGCCCGATATTGATAACATTTACATGAATGCGTGCCAGTTAATTTCCGGTAATTCAGGATGGCCGCTGAATGCTTTTGCACTGTCCGATGGTAAACCATTCTTTGCAGGTACATATTATTCAAAACCAGGCTGGATCAGTCTTTTAATCCAAATAAGCCAGGCCTATAAAAACCAGCATCAAAAGGTTTTATTACAGGCACAGTCTCTTTCGCATGGCATTGCTCAACAGGAATTTTCGGTTTTATCAGATAGCTCAAATATTACTGTTGATAAGAAAATGTACGGGCAACTCTTTGCAAACATCTACCAAAAAATGGATACGGCATTTGGCGGGTGGAAGGGGCTTCAAAAATTTACGGATGCATCTGCCATTGAATTTCTTTTACAATATTACTTTTTTACAAAAGATAGAAAAGCATTGGATGCAGTTAATTTAACCTTAACAAAAATGGCCCTTGGTGGCATATACGACCAGGTAGGTGGTGGCTTTGCACGTTATGCTACGGATAGTTTGTGGCATATTCCCCATTTTGAAAAAATGCTGTACGACAACACCCAATTGATAAGCGTATATGCACATGCCTACCAGCTTACAGGAAATGTGTTTTATAAAAAAATATTGCAAGAAACGATCACATTTATACAAAGAGATTTAAGTGATGGCAGGGGCGGATACTACAGTTCATTAAATGCAGATACGGATAATGAGGAAGGCAGTTTTTATTCCTGGACAATGCCGGACTTGCGTGCAACCATACCCGATCAATTTAAACTGGTAAGTAGTTATTATAATCTTTCAGATAAAGGCAATTTTAAACCGGGGCAAAATATTTTGTATGCCGAAAGGATAGCTGCTGAATTTGCCTCCCTGCAAAATATAAATCCGGCTGTTGTAAATAATCAACTGGAAGAGGCAAAAATTATTATGCTGGCAAAGCGTAATAAAAGACAAAAGCCTGCCGTGGATACCAAGGTATTAACGTCCTGGAATGCGTTGTTAATAACAGGTTTTTTGGATGCGTATGCCGCACTCGGCGATAAAGCTTACCTGGAATATGCGCTTGCAGGTGCTCATTTCATTGAAGATAAAATGCAAGACAACAGCGGTAAATTGTGGAGAAACCGGAAAGATGATAAAAGGTCTGTTGATGCGTTTTTAGATGACTATGCTCTTTTGGCAACGGCGTATTTGAGGTTGTATCAACTTACATTCGATAAGCATTGGCTGCTACAATCCAAAACACTCGTGACCTATGCGTTACAGAACTTATATGATCCTGCAAGCGGAATGTTTTATTACTCAAATCCTCACTCAGATACCAACCTTGTTCGCAAAATTCAAACGGCCGACAATTCCATACCGGCTTCTAATTCCGCCATGGCCACTGTTTTATACAAACTGGGTATTTATTTTGATAATCCAGATTATCAGGAAAAATCAAGAGAGATGGTATCCAAAATGTCGGATCAGCTTTTAAGTAATGAAACAAGGTATTTCACAAGTTGGTGCTCCCTTGCCGGGTTATTTGCATATGGCACTAATGAAGTAGCAATTATGGGTAGCGATGTATTAATTAAAAATATTGCCTTGCAAAAAAATTATCTTCCTGCATCCATTTTTATGGGGTCAGCTTCAGAAGAAAATCTGCCAATGCTGGAAGGTAAAGCAACCAATGGCAAAACGCTGATTTATGTTTGCACCAATGGCACCTGCAAGCGGCCGGAGGAATCAATACCGCTTGCCTTATTACAACTACAAAAAATAAATAATTCCGATTGATTTGCCTGCGGGTTCCTTTTAAAAATAAACAGGTATTATGCAATAACTTAATTTCCTAATGGCATTGTCCAATTCAGGTTAGTTAAAACATTTGTAGTATTGGTTTCTTCAAATTTGCTACTGTGAGTTGTTATATACAAATAATTTAGTGTTGAATAGGTACAATCACGATTATTTGTTGTGAAGTTACTTCAGATAAAATAATTTGCGTTCTTCAAAATTGGTTGCTTGATCTCCATGCAAAAAAGCAATATGAAAAAAATGTGTTTTTATTTTATGCGGGGATGTTTTAGATTTCCATTTGGAACAAGCAGCAGACATTCCTAAGGATGTAAAAAGATATATTGATGGTAACCTTTTCTCCGGCACGTTCCCTGCTCATTTATTAACAGAAATTAAAGTCAGTGTTTCTAAAATCTAATTCAATGCAAATATCAATCATGAAGAAAATTATTTTCACCCACCTGTTAATTTGCGCTGTTTTAACTGTAAGCGCAGAAGACGGTCATGAACTCTGGTTACGGAACAAAAAAGCATTACCGGTAACTATCATTTGTTCTAATAAATCTGCCATCATTGGTACAGCCATAGAAGAGTTAAAAAAAGGTTGGCAGGGCAAAGCAAATGCAACGGTGGCGCTCTTAATAAAAAAAGATAAGGCCATCAAAGCCGGCGGTTTCAGGATCAGCGAAAACGGTATTGAAGCCAGTTCGGAACAGGGCATCTTATATGGAGTTTATGAGCTGCTTCGCCGCCAGCAAACCGGACAAAGTATTAAGGAAGAAATTTCCAACCCTTCTTACACAAATCGCATCTTAAATCATTGGGATAACCTGGATGGCACTATTGAAAGAGGTTATGCAGGCAAATCTATTTTCTGGAGAAAGGATGATCCGTTTACGATAACAGCATCAGACAAAAAATTATGGGAAGAGTATGCAAGAGCAAATGCTTCTATAGGCATTAATGGCTCCGTGCTTGATAATGTAAATGCCAATCCGCTTATTTTAACTGCTGATTATTTACAGCGTACAAAAGCCATTGCAGAAGTGTTGCGTCCTTACGGAGTTAAGGTATATTTAGCAGTAAAATTCTCCTCTCCTGCATTGATGGGCAAATTAAAAACATCCGATCCTTTGGATGCTGAAGTAATAAAATGGTGGAACGATAAAGTAAAAGAAATTTACAAATTGATTCCTGACTTTGGTGGTTTCTTAATTAAAGCAAGCAGCGAAGGTCAGCCCGGCCCGCAGGATTTCGGACGCACACACGCAGATGGCGCCAATATGCTGGCTGATGCTGTAAAACCCTTTGGTGGTTTAATCATGTGGAGGGCTTTTGTGTACAGTCCTAATGATAAAGACCGTGCAAAGCAATCCTACAATGAATTTGTTCCTTTTGACGGACAGTTTAGAGACAATGTTATCATACAGGTAAAGAATGGCCCGATAGATTTTATGCCAAGAGAACCTTTCAGTCCGTTGTTTGGCGCCTTGAAGAAAACACCGGTGATGGCAGAGTTTCAAATTACGCAGGAATACCTTGGTCATTCAACGCACCTTGTATTTTTATCGCCCATGTGGCAGGAATGTTTGCAAAGTGATACCTACCAGTTTGGTGCAGGCAGTACGGTTGCAAAATGTACGGATGGTACATTAAAGTCACAGAAATATTCCGCGATTGCCGGTGTGTCAAATGTAGGACTTGATACCAATTGGTGCGGTCATGATTTTGCGCAATCTAACTGGTATGCGTTTGGCAGGTTAGCATGGAATAATAATTTAAAAAGCGAACAAATTGCCGACGAATGGTTGAAGCTTACTTTTTATGATGAATCAACTGCTCAAAAAAATATTTCATTTGATTATTCAAATGAATGGGTAACGACATTTTTATCTCCGGTAAAACAAATGATGCTGCAAAGCCGTGAGGCTGCAGTGAATTATATGATGCCGCTTGGCCTGCATCACATTATGTCTGCGAACGGGCATTATGGTCCCGGCCCATGGTGGGCTCCCGCAAGAATGAGAGCCGATTGGACGCCACCTTATTATCATCAGGCGGACAGCAACGGCATTGGGTTCAACCGGTCGAAAACCGGCAGCGATGCAGTAGAACAATATCATGAACCGCTGGCTTCGTTGTTTAATAATCCTGAAACCT
>JBDSAP010000375.1:0-4451 GCA_039922055.1 Ferruginibacter sp. | reverse complement strand
GAAGCACTTGGTATTCCCCGCAGTCCCGTAGCGGATGTGTACAAATTAATTATTGACGACCTGAAATCTGCCATAAGTAAGTTGCCTCCCACTTATCCCGTATCTAACAAAGGTAAAGTTACACTGGATGCCGCAAAAGCAATGCTGGCATTAGTTTATTTAACAAAGTCGGGTCCCACTTATGGTATCGATGGGCCTGGTTTGGGATCAAATGAATTCGCACTGGCTGGTACTTTACTGGATGAAATAATTACAGGTAACCGGTATTCATTACTACCCAGTTATGCAAATGTGTTTTCCTATACAAATGAAAATAATGCCGAGATATTATTTGATATTCAAAGTATAAATACCGGCACATCTGCAAATACAGGGCTTGGCACGGAATTACCCAGCGCAATGTATGAAGGTGCCTATGCAAATGCGGTGAATATCGGCTTTGCCGGAGGGGTGGATAATGATGCCCAGAAAGTGCCGGCTAAAAGCCTGTTAGCGAGTTTTGAACCTGCTGATATACGGGATGATTTTAGCATACTACCCAGTTATGTTGATCAGAATGGAAACCTTCAAAACCGGGCACAGTTTGTAAAATTTCTTGACCTTACAAAAAGGCCTTTGATACGGTTTAATTTCCCCATTAATTTCCCCATTTTACGATTTGCTGATGTATTGTTAATGAAAGCAGAGGCAATTTTACGAGGTGGTATAGGTACACAGGCAGAAGCCGATCTTTTGGTTAAGCTTGTTCGTGATCGTGCAGGGCTAACCGGTAGCGTTTTGACAAATGTTACCCTCGATCAATTATTAATTGAAAGACAACATGAATTCATGGCTGAAGGCAAGAGGTGGCACGACCTTGTACGCACTGGCCAGGTGCTCATCGTCATGGCTGCAACAGATGCAATTGATGATGCAGCTAATAAACAAAATATTCCCACTAAGGATGATATAATTTATCCAATACCGCAAACTCAATTAAGTGTAAGCCCCGGTCTTTATACTCAAAATACCGGATACTAGTGTTTGTTAACCATGAGTATAAATAAACAGGATTAGGTATAACATTCGCAATCAGTGGCTGGCAGCGGTCTCGAATAAAAAGAGTTAGAAAATTTCACCCTGATCGGTTAAGAAATCATCCGCCAACTGGCGGATTGAGCCCGCATAAGCTATAAATCATTGGAGTCTGGCGGTCCGCTATCTAGTGGGATTGATTTTAGGATCATGTTGAAATTTTCATGTGTCCCGATGAACGAAGTGGAACCCGGGAGCCTTTTTATACGGAGCCTTGATTTTCTTGTTGTCCCGATTTGTATCTGGATAAATGAGCTCTAACTCATTATTAAAAAGGATTAGCGAACGTTTTACCTAATTCTATAAATAATTTTTTTCAAATACTTCATAACTACTAATTCCTTTATAATATTAATTATGAGCTATATAAAAAAATTCCTCTTCACAACAGTAATTTACTGTTGCGGCACTTTCAACCTTGCAGCCCAGCAATTGTCAGCGCCTGTTAAAAAAAATATTGTATTATCTGCCATAAAAGGTACATGGAGTAAACCAGGTACTATCATGGTGCCGTTAAAAACGGGCGTGGCAATGATGAAAAATATTACACTAAGCATCGGTGATACAGCAAGTTTTAAAATACAGTCTTTTACAAATACCGGCAATCATATCGGAAAACTAATTGTTTTATTTACACCTGCTCCGGATTTTACTGGAATTACAACGGCAACCTTGCAGGTAAAAAATTCATCAGGAAAACCGGTCACCGAAATTTACCTCACCGGCCTCAGCACAAATGGATTAGAAGGGGAAAACGAAGCACCGCTTTCTAAAGTAATTGATGCATTAGGATACGAAATAAATATTGGCTGGACAAATTTGGCAAATAACACCCACCCTGCATTACAAGGCGAAGAAATTCAGTCTTCCCTTTTCCGTAAAGCTGGAATTGGAAAAATTGAAATGATTCCTGTGGCAAGGTATTCACCCGATTTCGAACTTCCGTTTGGATTTTATACAAATACAATCTCCGGCCCCGCTAAAAATGAAATTGCGGTTCTGGCAAAAGCCGGCAAATATCCCGAACACCAGACGTTGTTTCCTGCAATCGCTTCAGGAAGTCACTCTTTTGATCCGGGTAATGCTATTTTTGGATTTTATTCCACCAGCCCTTCGCATACTGCCTGGTCGGAGGATGTATGGAATATGTTGATGTATCCAGGTCATGCAGTACATGCAACCCGGATTTATCCTGTAAAAGATACAAAAGGAATTTTAATGAAAGCCACTTACCTGGTTTGTTTTGAAGAAGCTAAAAACGGTGATTACAACGATTATGTTTTCCTGGTGAAAAATATAATTCCGGTAACCAACAACCTGTTTACAACAATTTTTAACGGAAAGGACTTATCCGGCTGGCATACTTTTCTAAAAGACATTGGCACAAATAAGGACCCCGGCCATAACTTCCGGATAGCCGGTGGGATGCTGCGCGTAGAAGGAAAAGATCTTGGATATGCTATAACAGAAAAAGCATATAATAATTATCATTTTAAAGTTGATTTCAAATGGGGTGAAAAGAGATGGCCTCCCAGGGAAAACGCTAAACGAGATGCAGGTATATGCTACAATATACCTTTAAATGAACCGGATTCCATTTGGCCTAAATCTATCGAATGCCAGGTACAGGAAGGCGACACAGGTGATTTCTGGCTACTCGGATTCAGTACCATTAAAGTAAATGGCCAACAGAACATTCCAATGAACCATGCACGGGTTATCAAAAATAAAGATGCAGAGAAACCTTCGGGGGAATGGAATACCGTGGAAGTAATATCTTACAATGGAAAATGTATTCACATTGTAAATGGTGAAGTGGTAAATACAGGTGAGGAAGCCAGCGTAAAAAATGGAAGAATTTTATTGCAGTCGGAATACTCGGAAGTTTATTACAAAAATATAAAGATCAGGCAACTTTGAAAAAAGGATAACCTCCTTATAATTATTTTCAGTTTACTACTTTAACTGATTTTAAATGATATTTTTTTCCCACCCGCACTGTTAACTCTCTTCCCAGCAACGTCCTCAACGAGCTTGAGCAGAGCTGAGGACGTTGCGTGTACCAGGATTACTCTTTGCTTTTATTGAAATCCACTTCTTCCATCTCCATAAAGTTGGTGACAGGATAAATGCCTTGTACACCTGTTAAATAAAACCTTGTAGAGCTATGAATGTATTCAATGGCATTAACTGCAAGCTGCCATTTACCCGTGCATGGGTTGTTGTGCATATAATCCAATTTCTGCCATACAAAATTCATTACTTCGGCAATCTTTCCAGTCAAAGGAAAGTTCCCAAACTTCATGCAGCTTTTTATTTACTTTTCTTGTAGCTTCTACGCCTCCGGCTAATTGTTCTAACAAGGTTGTCTCATTATTTTTTTCCAGCCGGTTAATAATTTCATACGCCATGAATCTTTTACCATTGCCAATAATGGTATTGATGCCTTGGGTAGTGTTAATAAAACTGATTAATGCATGCACATGATTGGGCATTATAACATAACCATTTATAAAATGGCCTTTGCTTTTTAAATGATCAAACCATTTGTAAATAATGTCATACCCATTTACTTTATCAATTAATGACAGCCATTGGTAACAGGTAAATGTTATAAAAAACATTCCGCTGTTATGTGGTATGGTTCGTTTTACCGGCATGAAATGAAGATACTACTGTAAATATGGTTTAAGCATTTCGGCTCTTGTTTTATACTTGCAAAAGAAAAACATTTCGTTTGTCTAATGAAATATCGCTCCGTAGTACGCAACGTACCTGGCCAACACACAAGGCTCCGGAGGAGACGTTGCTGCGAAGAGGATCATATAGGAAAAATTAAGCTATAGGCATAAATCTTTCCGCATATAACAAAGCCTTCCTTAAGGTCGGTATTCACCGGACTGTAACAAGTGAATTATTTGTAGATGAGGTTACGATGCTTACACATTTTGGCAAGTATCTGAACGAGGAAGCGGTCGGTGCGAATACGGGACCACGGAGGAAGAATAAGTTTTTTAGCGACTATCGGTAAACCAACCACGGTGGTAAAGAACAAAAATAATCATGAGCAAATCCCGGCAATAAAAACCTTTTGCTTACCATTTTTTGAAAGGGTGGTGATGATCCTATTGAAATTTCCATTGCTTTGCTGTTTCAACAACGAAACACCGGTATTGTATTTTTCAAGAATAAATGCCAGCACCATTTCATCGGTACAATGGTATTGATATTTCATTTCCCTGCTTTCATCTACAATAGCGGCAGCAAAGCCCGGAGGCCCGCCAACAAAAGCCGGTGGCTGGCGGGGATATTTTATAGTAAATGCACGAAGGGCTGAAGTATCTGTAACCAATAAGGCATACACCATACCGCTTACT
>JBDSAP010000374.1:0-23899 GCA_039922055.1 Ferruginibacter sp. | reverse complement strand
TAATATTCTGATAAAGTGGGGTATATTTATGTTTTCCTTCCCAATCCAATTTGGAAAAAACAAAAGTGGAAATAGGTTCTCCAATTTCCAGTTCAATATTATAGAGTTCGTCACGAAATTCTTTTTCCAGTTTACGGGTTACTTCTGCATTATTCAACAATATTAAAATATCCCAATCAGAATCATTAGTTTCTTGCGATCTTGCTCTTGAACCAAATAATATTATCTCAGCATTAGGGTCCTTTCTCTTGACTCTGTTAAGAATCATATTTGTAATTATTTCTTTCCCGTATACCATCGTATAAAGTTAAACAAACTAACTTAATGTAAAATCCGTAAACTTACTGCTGACTGTAGTGCATCACGAACTTCGGTCCATAACAATATGTTTTTTTAAAAAACTATTGGCTCTTTTTGTTATATGGCACAAGCATGCTAACCACTTAACCTACCCGACATGCTTGCGCCAATGCACGAGGTCACTTATTTCGAAGAAATGGCTTGCGCCAAAGTGGTCATAAAGACTGCTGATGCCCCCATACCTGCCACAAAGCGGGCTGTAAACATCATCTTCGACTTCATCCGTTAAACTTAAAAACCTCGCAGTAATATCGTATAGCAAACGTTAATTCTTCACCCTTTCATTTTCATCGCCGGCACCTGTTTGGTTATGCTTCCGCTGGCCGGTAACGGATTTTCCGAAGCGCATACTCAACGTCAATTGCGCAGCACGAGTATCACTTAATGTACGGAAGCTCGCTTTCGTTTGGTAGAGGTTCTCAATAGCGCCCTGGTTGATGTTAGTATATAATAGATCATTGATACTTAGTTTAAGTGTAGCCCGCGGTGAAAGCACTTTTGAGACAGCTACGTTCAATCGCCCTTTGGCAGAAACCAAAAATTGGGCATCCGATTGTTTGCTCTGATATTTACCATCCGTTTGTAGGCTCCAACCGTTCTTTAGTTTGAATTGAAGCATAGCCTGCCCGGAGAAATTAGTGCTGTTGTTATCTAATATCCCGGTATAAAATTCACTTACCGAAAGTACGTGCCATACGTCGCCACTTAATTGTAAACTGAACCAGCTGGTGGGCTCAAAACCAGCATCTACATTCAGATCATATAATTTGGTGCTGCCAATATTTCCCGGCCGGTCGTAATAGAAGCCATTCCTGATCTCGATAGTTTCGGTAACCCTATCGCGGATATCAATGTAATTCAGCGTTACGGTAATCCTGTCTTTATATATATAACCTAACTCCACATTCCCGGAGTAGGAAGGTAACAGGTATGGATTTCCTATATAAAAGGTGTACTTATCCAACGGCGAAATAAATGGGTTCAGGTCCTGATAGTAAGGGCGCTCGATACGGCGGCCATAAGTCAGTTTTAATTGATGATCGCCCAGTGTATCCAGTTTATAGAGCAAGTATAGCGTGGGAAATAGACTGGTATAATTGCGATTGAAAGCTGAATCCGGCTTTTGTATGTTACCCAACTGATGCCCGCTGGAATTTGTATTTTCCAGGCGAACCCCGGCCTGTACACTTAACCGTTTAAAGTCTTTATTTAAGTTAACATAACCTGCGTTAATGGCTTCCTTATATAAAAAGTGATTGGTTTTATCGTAGTCAGGCACCGAATTGCCGCCGACGGTATTAAAATAATTTGCCTGGTTGTTGGTATTGGTATAACTGCTCTTGGCTCCCGCTTCCAGTTTCCAGGCAGCGGCTAATGGCACGCTGTAATCTGCACTAGCCGAGTAAATATGGATAGCTGTCGGCAGATTACCATTAAGTTGATCGTTTGATAAAAATGTGCCCGCTGTATTAGACGTTTGGTTAAGAAACAACTGATTATTATTGGTAGCGAAAGCGAGATAATCCAGGTTGGCGCTAATTTCAGGCCCGTCTTTTTTAAAGGTGTGTTTGTAATTTAAGTTAGCACTACCATTTTTAAATTTACGCTGCTCCTTGTTTCGTGATATCACTGATGAATCGGGCTGGCCTGCGGCGTTAAATAACCGGCCATAACTATTGTTGTTTTCATTTGGCGAACGCATAACGCCGTTTAACAATACGCCGATAGTGGTTTTCTCTGATGCGTAAATATCCATGCCCAATTTTGTGCTATACCCGCTACCTGTATTACGGATATAGGATTTTTGGCTAAACGAACCTGATGGTTGCCCGCCGTTGTAAAAGTACTGGCGGTTGATATCTATATCATTAAATTTATTAATTAGTGTGTACCCAAACGTACCGAATACATTTACCTTATCTTTTCGGTAGTTGAAATCCAAACTATTATTGGTTGTGGTATAACGGCTTTGGCGCAGGCTAAGGCTTATGCCAAGGTTAAAACCTTTTACTTTGATCTTTTTAGTTTTGATATTGATAATTCCGGCAGTACCGGCGGCATCATATTTGGCCGGTGGATTGGTCATCAGCTCTATCTGCGATAGCATGGATGAAGGCATCGAGCGTAGGTAATTCTCCAGGTCACTGCCGGACAGATAGGTGGGTTTATCATCGATGTAAACCATAACCCCTGTTTTACCATGGAAACTGATGTTACCGCCCTGGTCAATATTTACCCCCGGCGATTTTTCCAATACATCCAGAGCAGTTGTACCGGCATTACTGATCAGCGCATCAACATTAACTACCGTTCGGTCAACTTTGTGTGCTAAGAACGGTGTTTTTCCGGTAACCACAACCTCTTGTAAAGCTTTGGTAGCAGGATGCATGATGATTGCAGGCAGTTTCATTAATAAGTGCTGGGCATCAACCGCAATCATCCCGCTTTTATAGGATTGCTTTCCAACGGAAGTAATTAAGAGATAGTAGCTGCCTTCTTTGATATCCAGGTTAAAACTACCGTCCGCGGCTGCCAGTTCGTATTTTACGGCTACGGAGTCGGTTGTCCGTTCCAGGGATACAGTAGCGCCATCAACAGCGGATCCATTTTCATCAATAACGTTTCCGGTTATTTTGCCGCTGAGGGTTTGGGCATTTACAAAATTTGAGGCAAAGCAGAGCCATAAGGCCAAAAAGGCCATTGTTAGTTTAGTCATCATGTTGTTGTTAATTTATATGGAAAGGGGGCGGGTCAGCGCCAAATACGAGCGTTTAATCAACTGGCAAGTTGTTACATCAGTAATATTAAGTTGCTATTCTGGTGTACACCAATTCTGTAATTACTTATTAATTTTTTGAAGCGGGCATAGTGATCCCGTCCCCACAAAGGGTTTTGTTTTTTTATTAAAAATGCAGGTTAATATTATTTTTGCAGGCGACGGCTCATGTAGTAATGGCCTAAGAAACCAACCGCTAAACAAAAGACTATAGTCATCAGTGCGTAGATATCAGTCATATGGTAACAGCCTATTACACCAAGGCCGACAGCGATTGCAGCAAGGGCGAAGAACCATTTAAGGCTAGTTTCTTTATCGCTTTTTTTAGTGTCTAACAATTGTGTAATTATCGCTTCAGGAGTGCCGGTTTCTACCATCTTCCTTTTAAGGCGATCATTTAAAAAGAGGTTGATCATGTTTAGTATAAAACTTGTAACCATGTAGATCATCAGCAGGATAACTACATTACGTACAAACTCTTCGAATGTACTTTGGTATATAGTTGCGTTGGTGCTGCTTTGGGCATCGGCACCTAAAGTGGCTGATACCATGAGCGTTAATGTTATTATCTTTTTCATGTTTAATTTTTTAATGTTTATACTGATGAGACCGGCTATCAGCATTATAGTTGCAATATTTTCTGGCTTAAAATAGTATCTATCATCTTTTGATGTTCCTTGAACATTTCCACAACCTGGAAAATAAGTATCGTTAAGGCACCCGCAGCAGCAATAGTAAGCAACACACCCGATACAGCCGTAACCGATACTGCTATAGCCGACCAAAAGAATATTGCAGACACGGCAACTATGGCTACAGAAAACACCGACACCACAATAGCCGCCCACGGAAACATACGTTTAGGTGCAGGCAATTGTTCCATTACCAGTGCGGACAGATCGAAATCAAACGCTGGCTTTGCAGCAGCCTTGATGTTGTTGAAGAGCTGCACATAGTTGGCAGCTTTGGCCTGGCAAATTGCGCAGCCTTGTATATGGTTAGCCATTTGCTGGCTTATAGCTTGCGGCTCAGTTACATAACGCTGTATCTCCGCGTCGGTAAGATGTGCTTTTATCATAACTCGTTTCTTTTATATTTTGATTGAATATTTACTTTTAGGGTATTCCTGGCCCGGAAGATGTAATTTTTAACCGTGCCTTCGGGCAAGGAGGTAATCTCGGCAATTTCCGCATAACTTAGATCCTCCTGGTGATAAAGGGATATCAGCGTTTTGTAAAGTGGCTTAAGCCTTTCTATTTCTAAATGGAGAATGCCGGCTAGTTCTTTATTAAATAATATTTCTTCGGAACCATTTTGCAGGTCTTCGCTAATATGCTCAGCAGGCAATTCACCATCCTTTCCAAAATTGTCTGATAGAACTAGCTTCTTTTTTTCTATATAATGAAGACAGGTGTTGTATGCAATCTGGCCTATCCAAGTAGATAACTTAGATTTGAATTTAAAGCCCGACAGATTTTTGAAAGCCTTTAGAAAAACGTCCTGAGCAATATCTTTACGGTCGCCAGGACTATTGATCATTTTAAAGGTTATCTGTGCAACCAATCCTTCCGATTGTTTGATGATCAAAGCGAAAGCATTGCGGTCGCCATTCAGCACGGCTTTTACCAGTCTTTGATCGGCTAAGATGTTTTCGTTTTGGATGCTCACTGTTGATTAGACCGGTCATTGCTTTTAAAGTTGCAATTTATAATTTATTTAAAACATCAAAAGTGAATCAGTTTTTAAGAGACGCAGTTAAACAGTGGCTTTTGGCTGCCAGTTGGTTTCAAGGACGAGTCATAGGTCAACACCTATTTAATATGGCATTCAATATTCACCACATGTGCGAAGATAGCCCACGCAGGGTAAAAGTAAAGGCTATATAAATGGGCAGTTGTGTTTTGTTTTTTATTGGCTTGCCCTTGACTATTTACCCGGCTCGCGCTGTTTGTTGCTTAAGTGGTAAATATGGGGTGGTAAGTTCAATAATTTATTTAATAACAGGCATTAGCGATAAGCTATTTTGACTAAAAAAACCTACTGTTTCTTTTTTTCAGGCAGTCTGTGGCGAAAAAAACGTTATAAAAACAAACGAAAGTGTTGTGCCTATGTTGTACCCGTAAAAAAATCAGGCTCGTATAACACTTGCCATATCGACCAGGTGTATGGGCAAAGCTGGGCTTTCCAGGCGGGATTAGGCAGAATACTGGATGAAGAAAAAACCAGGACTGCTTTACAGTCTTTATGGAAATATAATTTTACTCCTGATGTTGGTCCTTATATTAAAGAACATACTGGCGGCAGGCCGTTTGCGCTTGCAGGAGAGGGCGGAATGATCATGAATACTAATCCTGCAAATGAAGCAAAGCCTTATGGTGAAGATGTAACCTGGCAGCTCGGCTATTTTCACGAATGTATGAGCGGGTTTGAACACCAGGTCGCATCGCACATGATGGCAGAAGGCATGACCGATGAAGCCCTGGTAATGACAAAAATGATTCACGACCGTTATCATGCATATAAAAGAAATCCTTTTAATGAAATTGAATGCAGTGATCACTATGCCCGTGCAATGGCCAGTTACGGAACCTTTATTTCTGCCTGCGGTTTTGAATATCATGGCCCAAAAGGCTTTATACGTTTTGCGCCAAAATGGAATGAAGATAATTTTAAGGCACCGTTTGTTACTGCAAAAGGGTGGGGCTCTTATTCTCAGAAAAAAGAAGCCAACAATCAGGTACATCTTTTAAACCTCAAATATGGTTCGTTGCAATTGCAGAAAATCAGTTTGGAAAAATTCGATAATCAAGAAGCAAAAATCGTTTCTTTAATATTTAATGGTAAAAAAATACCGATTCGTTTTCAACAGGAAGGTACAGTTGTATCAGCGGAGCTACATAAGCCGCTATTGTTACAAACTAACCAAAGTATAATCATCCATATTCAATAAAAAATTACAACATTATCTAAGATCATTCCCCCATTGTCATTGAAAACTTTAATTATGATCATCAAAAAAAATATGGTTGCAGATATATACTACCAGATGAAAGATGAGTATGGCAACGTTGCAGATAGCAATGAAGAATATGCGCCTCTACAATACCTTCATGGTTACAATAATATTCTTCCTGCACTGGAAAATGTATTGGAGGGTTTAACTATTAATGAAGAGAAATATATTACTTTGGATCCGGAGCAAACTTATGGAAAGTATAACACGGCGTTGGTTTTCGAAGTTGATAAAAACGAATTGGGAAAGGATGTAGAATTGCAGGAAGGTTTGGTAATAGAATCTACCGAAGGACAAGAATTTACTGTTAGGGCTGTAACAAATGATAGCGTAACGCTTGATGGGAATCATCCCCAGGCAGGAAAAATATTGAATGTGTTTGTAAAAGTGGTTGCCGTTAGAGAAGCAACACAGGAAGAGATAGAGCAGGGACATCCGCT
Organism: Ferruginibacter sp.; assembly: GCA_039922055.1. GTDB lineage: Bacteria > Bacteroidota > Bacteroidia > Chitinophagales > Chitinophagaceae > Ferruginibacter. Next base: position 17,310 of record JBDSAP010000374.1, on the reverse strand, counting down.
GATTTTGAAAAGTAGTTGTTGTGGGCCGAAAGGTTGTTGCTAAAATTATTCTACAATAAAAACATTAAGGTTTGAGGTCATTGAAAAAACTGAACTATTAAGAAGACCCGGCTGAGATAGCCAAAGAGAAATTAACCTTTATTGATATGAATGCCAGTGCTTGAACCGGCTCATCATCAAATCGAAGGAATGGCAGAATGCACATGAAACTTAATTAAAAAACTATGAAAAAGATTGCAGGCCTTTTAATGATCGTTTTTATGATGGGAAATAATGCTGACTTGTTTGGTCAACCAATTGAGAAGTCAGACGAGAAAACTTATAAAAATCCGTTGCCGGTTGTGTTTGGAGATCCTTATGTGTTGTATGTGAAAGGAGATAAATATTACATGTACGGAACAGGTGGCGCCAGGAACGGTTTTGCAGCTTATTCTTCTACCGATCTTGTGAATTGGAAAAGTGAAGGACAGGTATGGTTTGCTAATAATGAGAATGGATGGACTGATAGTACTGCCGGATGGGACGGCGCATACTGGGCACCGGAAGTGTATGAAGTGAAAGGGAAGTTTTATTTGTTTTATAGTGCACAATGGAAGGTGAACCCCGCTAAAGAGTTTGAGAACTTTCGAATTGGTGTTGCTGTTGCAGACAAACCAACCGGGCCTTTTGTTGACCTGAATACTAAACCAGTTTTTGATCCGGGATATCCTGTGATTGATGCCAACGTGTTGTTTGATAAAGATGGAAGGTTGTACCTGTACTACTCCCGGGCTGCTTACAAGCATCCTGTTAAGAGCGAGGTTGCAGACTGGGCCAAGCACAAAGGCTGGTTTAAAGAAATTGAAGAAAGCTGGGTATATGGTGTGGAACTGAAGCCGGATTTCAGCGGGGTAATTGATGATCCGGTCTTGTTATTACGACCACCAGTAACAATGAAAGACAAACAAGCTGAATGGGAAAGCCGTTCCGTAACATCCAAAGAAGTAAACCGCCGGTGGACTGAAGGTTCAGTAACATTTAGAAAAGGAAATATTTATTACATCATGTATTCTGCAAATTATTTTGGTGGTAAAAACTATGCAGTTGGTTATGCCACTTCAAATAGCCCGTTAGGTCCATTTAAAAAATCTGCCGATAATCCGATACTCAGTAAGAATGTAGATAAAGGCGGAATAGTAACTGGCACCGGTCACAACAGTATTACTTACTCACCCGATGGCAAAGAAATGTTTTGTGTATATCATGGCAGGACTACAGCAACAGGAGATGACCGTGTAGTATTTGTTGACCGGATGAAGATCTTAAAAGGCGGACGATTGGTAGTTGAAGGTCCAAATACTAACCCCCAGCCATTACCATCAGGCACACAAAAGAAATAATTCGGATTTCCACCCTTGAGGATATAAAATAGGCTTAAAAAAAAACTTTCAATCGATTGGCATTTCAGTATTGCACCGGCATAAATAAAAAAAGGCCTCAAATCAATGAAACCTTTTAGCAGCTTATGTGGAGAATAGCGGGTTCGAACCGCTGACCTCTTGCATGCCATGCAAGCGCTCTACCAACTGAGCTAATTCCCCTTTATTTTTGGAGTGCAAATATAGCTTCACTATACATTGCTTCAAAAACATTTTTGCTTACTTGAATGTGGGTTGGATTATTAATCTCCCCATATATCACCCTTTCCATCAAGCCACGATTTTACACTATCTGTTGTTACTGACTTTGGTCTTTCAAGAGGGAACCCTAAAGAACGATCCCAGCATAGGCTTGCCAATACGCCTAATGCCCTTGAAACACCAAATAATACGGTGTAAAATTCATACTCAACCATACCAAAATGAACGAGCAGCGCACCGCTATGTGCGTCTACGTTCGGCCATGGATTTTTAACCTTTCCCATCGACTGTAAGATCGGCGGAACCGTTTCGTAAATGTTCCAGATGGTATTGCAAAGCTTGTCTTCAGGCATGTGTTTTTTCCCAAATTCCATTTGAGCAGTAAAGCGGGGATCCGTTTTTCGCAATACAGCATGACCGTAACCGGGCACTACCTTTCCTGCTGTGAGTGTCTCCTGTACATATTGGGTAATTTGTTCAGGTGCGGGTAGATCTGTTGCAAGTTTTGCCTGCATTTCGTAGATCCACTTTATTACTTCCTGGTTGGCAAGACCGTGCAGTGGGCCAGCTAATCCATTCATGCCTGCGGCAAAGGCCAGGTACGGATCGCTTAAAGCCGAGCCTACTAAATGGGTTGCATGCGCCGATACATTACCACCTTCATGATCCGCATGAATCGTCATATATAAACGCATTAGTTCCATGAAGCCTTCACTATCGTAACCCATCATGTGGGCAAAGTTGCCCGACCAGTCAAGTAAGCCATTGGGTTGAATATGTTCTCCGTTCTTGTATTTACGGCGATAGATATAAGCTGCCACCCGCGGGAGACGTGCAATCAGGTCCATAGAATCATCAAACGTTGCTTCCCAATAATCCTTCTTGTTCATACCGGCAGAATACCTTTTGGAAAAACTGCTCTCCGTCTGAAGCGCCATAATAGCAATCACAAACTGCGTCATGGGATGTGTGCTTATCGGCGTAGCCTCGATGGTAGCAAATACGTGATTAGGCACGTGGCTACGGCGTTGCCATACAGAAGTGATATAATTTACATCGTCCTCAGTAGGTAATTCACCCAGTAACATTAAATGGAATAATCCTTCGGGCAAAGGTTCAGAACCGCCGGGCGCCTTGGGTAGCTTCTCCTGCAATTCGGGAATTGTATAGCCCCTGAAGCGGATACCTTCCTGAGCATCCAGTAAAGATGTTTCTGTTACCAAACCGGTTATGCCCCGCATTCCCTGGTAGACCTGGCTGAGTGTTACTTCGCCGATCTTTTTACTTCCGTGCTCTTTCAACAACTCTTTTATCTCAGCGCTTGTTGTGTCGGATTTTGTTTTAAAACTCGCTTTCAGATCCATAAAACTTTCTGGTTTTGGTATTGATTGTTGTATTAAAAAAGCTGGAAGAAGCGTGAAATTACGATGCAACAAACTGTTAAACAAAAGTTTTTAAAATAATACAATTTCCAAATTATAAAATTACGAATGGATGCCTGGCAGTTTCAAATCGTTGCTGCTCATACATCTTACAAACTGATTGAATTTATTTACAACCCTTGTAAAGCGGCGGCAACTTTTATTTTTTCCACAAATTATTAGCTTAATTTTCTCCTCCCGATTATTAGCTGTAAATTTGCATGACCTCACGGATTTTTTTCTCTTAGTTTACAGGTTCTGAAAACCGCTGGTCATTTTTAAAAGGAATAAATATCAATCTTATTTGTTGGATAGATAAATGCCGTCGTTGAATTTAGCGCTTCACAAGGCTGAACATCGACCGGGGTTTGTTTTTTTGTTTATTCCATTAACTTTTATTCAATCTTATAATTCCATACAATGACCAAGTACATTTTTGTAACCGGTGGTGTTACTTCCTCCTTAGGCAAAGGTATTATTGCCGCATCTCTCGCCAAGTTATTACAGTCAAGGGGCCTTAAAGTAACCATCCAAAAATTTGATCCATATATAAATGTGGATCCCGGTACGCTTAATCCATACGAACATGGGGAATGTTTCGTAACAGAAGATGGCGCTGAAACAGATCTTGACCTTGGTCACTACGAGCGGTTCCTTAACATCTTTACATCACAGGCCAATAACGTTACTACAGGCCGCATCTATCAAACTGTTATCAACCAGGAAAGAGAAGGTGCGTATCTCGGTAAAACCGTGCAGGTGGTACCACATATAACGGATGAAATTAAGCGCCGCATGTTATTAATAGGGAGTACCGGCGAATATGATATTGTGATAACAGAGATAGGTGGTACGGTAGGGGATATTGAAAGCTTACCCTTTGTGGAAGCCGTTCGCCAGTTGCAATGGGAAATGGAAGAGGAAGATTGTTTGGTGGTACACCTGACACTGATACCCTATCTGAAAGCGGCTAAAGAATTAAAAACAAAGCCTACACAGCACAGCGTAAAAATGATGAGTGAGAATGGTGTGCATCCGGATATAATTGTGTGCAGAACGGAGAGATCGCTTAGCCTCGACCTGAAGAAAAAGATAGCATTGTTTTGCAATGTAAAAACCGAAGCGGTGATAGAAGCAATGGATGCGAATTCCATTTATGAAGTACCGTTGAAAATGTTGCAGGAAGGATTAGATGTTACTGTTCTTAAGAAATTACATATCAATGGTTATTCCGCCCCTGAACTTAGCAAATGGAAGGAGTTTTTAGATAAGTTAAAGTATCCTTCGGGAAAGGTCACCATTGGCCTGATCGGTAAATATATTGAACTACAGGATGCCTATAAATCGATCCTTGAATCTTTTGTACATGCCGGTGCAATTAATGAGTGTAAGGTGCAGATAGTTAATGTGCACAGCGAATTTATCACGGAAGAAAACGTAGCGGAAAAATTCGCTAACCTGGATGGTTTATTAGTAGCTCCGGGTTTCGGTACAAGAGGAGTGGAGGGAAAGATCATTTCTGTAAAGTATGCAAGGGAAAATAACCTGCCTTTCTTTGGTATTTGTTTGGGTATGCAAATGGCTGCTATTGAATTTGCAAGAAATGTGTTGGATTTAAAAGGTGCGCATTCAACGGAGATGGATGCTAAAACTCCGGAGCCGGTTATCGCACTGATGGAAGAACAAAAAGATGTGACGGCAAAAGGTGGAACGATGCGTCTTGGATCGTACCCATGCGAAATAACGCCTGGAACGCTTGCTTACAAAATATATGGCCACTCACCAATCAGCGAAAGGCACCGTCATCGCTGGGAATTTAATAATGCCTACTTAGAGCAGTTTGAAAAAGCAGGTATGACAGCAAGTGGAAAAAATCCCGGTACGGGCCTGGTGGAAATTATAGAACTGGAAAATCACCCCTTCTTTATTGGCGTACAATATCACCCTGAATTAAAAAGTACCGTAGAGAATCCACAACCAATTTTTGTAAATTTTATTAAGGCAGCTAAAGAATTTTCAGATAAAAGAATTGCGGTAAAAAACCCTTTGTTGCAGAGCGAAATGATTTGATTATTACACAAATTGAGATTTGATTACACGAATTAATTAACCGATGGTTGAATGAGGAAGGCTTCAATGTAGTTGTTTTGACGAGCGCCAGACTAATGGTGTATTCAAAACTCATCAATCAAAACTCGGCAGGTAGCGGGTATGCCTTGCTCCCCAAAGGTATGCTGTACAAGAGTGCGACGCAACAATGTCGCCATGAAAAACAAATGTTTAGTACAAAATCAAACATCAACAATCAGAACACTACAAGAATTTTATAACACTGACTCTTCCTAAGTTCCCCCTTCGGGGGACAGGGGGCTGTTTTTAGTTCTCCTGTTTAGATAATATCTCCCTTTTCATTTTTTCCCAAAGTCCATCGAAGGTTTGATGATTTTCTTCTTTCCATCTTTTGCTAAAGGCTTTCATCTTATCCGTTCGGTCATCTTTCGTTAAAGTAAAGAACGCTGTGATGGCCTCACTGTCGTGCTGGTGGGCGAGGTCGTTGTATAATTCTTTTAATTCCTGCTCCTTTCGTATGTTGGTATTCGCTACGTCCTTTTCCATATTTTCCCGCAACATTACTTTTTCGTCATAAGTACCCGCGGGTAATAAGGTCTTTGCGATAACAGGCATTAACTCAATAAGCAGTAAAATTGCGACCAGCAAATAATAGCGTAATTGTAATGCGCTGTTATTTTTTATAAGATTATTAAGCGCTTCGATCTGTGTAAGAAATCCATCATTGAAATAGGTAGTAAAAGCCTGCTCCTCTTTTTTTATGTTGTCGTCAATAGAAAGGAGCTCAGTTTCTATGTTTGAAATCTTCGGGTTGTTGGCTGCTACGAGGCTTTGGTATTCCTCGTCCAGCTTTTGATACTCATTCCTCTTAGCAATGGCGATATCTTTAATTCCAACTTTTCCAGTGCCGCCACTTCCGTCTGTTTCGGACAAAAAGTTATTTCTTGCAGCAGCTACATCAGCATATTTTGCGGTGTTCTCTCTTTGCAGCGTTTCCTTTCGTGCAGTCAACTCTGCCTTCCGGTTTTTATAAAGCGAATCCAGTTCCTGCTTCTTGATCATTTTCTTCTTTTCGTTGTCGAAAGATGTTTGCAGGGTGATCTCTTTTTTGAACATGTATAACAGAGCAGGCTGTGCCATAAACACGCCGATGGTAACGGCTAAAGCACCTCTAAACAGCAGCGGTAGAAATTTATTCTTATTGTATTTGTTGATCCCTTTTATGAGGGCACGGTCAATTGTGAGGATTATAAACCCCATAAAAAATCCCAGCGGCAGGGCCAGCCAGGCATTGCCCGTTACCGTTGTAAAAAAGTAGGTCCATGCTAAAGTTGCAAAGGCCCAGGTTGCCAATACCGTCATGCCTACAATTTTGTACCGGTTCCGGTCTACAACTGCGTCTGCCACCAACTCTTTTTCCGCGGTAGCGAGCCACCAAAGCAAGCCGGTGAATGCCGAGGGTGCATAAACTTCCCTTTGAGAAATAGTATTATTCTTTTCCATTGTTAAAATGAATTAATTATTAAAAAATGGGATCGATAGTTGAGTTGAAGTACTGGTTGTTGAAGTAATGCAAAATACACATTGCATTCAGCTTTCAACGAAAGAAGCAGGTAATTATTTTCCGGTCAGTTCACATTAACAGTTCTTTAAATATCGCTGTTAAACGTGATTTAAAGAACCGGGTCTATTCACGTATCTTTGCGGCCATCAAAAAATGGGTTGCTTATTAAACAAAGTCAAATGAAAAAATTTACTTCAGCGCTTCTCTTATTTACGGCTTGTATTTATTCCGTAAACGCCCAACCAAAAGGAATGGGTAAGAACGATCCGGAAGCAAAAAAAATATTAGATGCAGTAAGTGCAAAATTCAAAACTTTTAAAGCTGTACAATCTACTTTTACATTGAAAGTTGAAAATAACGCCGGCAAATCGATGGGAACTAAGTCAGGCACTGTTTACATGAAAGGCTCTAAATACAGGGTAACCGTTACCGGCCAGGAAATATTTTGCGATGGTGTTAATGTGTCCACCTATGATAAGGCTGAAAATGAGCTGACTATTACCAAGATTGATCCTACTGCCAACTCGCTGACTCCTCAAAAAATATTTACAAATTTTTACGATAAAGATTTTTTATACAAGTTGAATGATGATGTGGCAATTGGTGGCAAACCAGCGCAGGAAATTGAACTAACCCCGATAGATAAGAGCAAACCGTTTTTTAAAGTGTTGGTATATGTCGATAAAAAAACACAGACCATCACCAGTACAAAAGTGTTTGAAAAGGCTGGTAATAAATACACTTATTCTGTAGGTAAAATGAATACCAATGCAGCCATAAGCGATCCACAATTTGTATTTGATCCCAAAAAATATCCTGGCGTAGAAATAGTAGACCTGAGGTAATATGGTTTAGGGTTTTGTGTTTAGGGTTTAAGGTTTTGGTTTACTGTTTTTATTGTGGCCAAACGAAGACGAGCACTCCACCTGCAAGGTTGTTGAATTGATATTTAAAAAGAGCACTTGATTGTTTAGGTCCAACAATAAACTCTAAACAATAAACAATAAACAATAAACCTACTCCTCTCCCCATCTAAAAGCCTTTATATTCAATCCCGCCAGATCCATTACACGATCTACTACCGTGGCGGCCATATCTTCTAATGTGGTTGGTTTGCTGTAAAAAGAGGGTGTTGCCGGAGCAATTATTCCGCCGGCTAATGTAACCGTTTCCATGTTTCGGATATGAACCAGGTTGTACGGTGTATCCCTTATTACGCAGATCAGTTTTCTTCTTTCTTTTAGTACTACATCAGCAGCCCTTGATATCAGGTCGTTACTGATCCCTGTTGCGATCCTGCCCAATGTCCCCATGCTGCATGGTACAATGATCATGATATTATATTGACCGCTTCCCGAAGCAAAAGGCGCCATAAAATCATCCTTTGTGTACACTTTCAGGTTGCTGTTTTCTGCTAAAAAACTTTCTGCCGTGCCTTCCAATTCTGTTTTCCAAACCTCTTTGGCGTTCTCCGTTAAAATAACCGACAGTTCGCTCCATTGAGGTGCAAGCGCCGATAATTTGTTTAATAATAGCCTTGCATAAATAGATCCGCTTGCACCAGTGATCGCCACAACAATTTTATTCATTACTTTGTCGTTAGATTATGTCTGTAAGCTACTAAACAAATATTGTATGAAAAAGGTTATGCTGGTTTTTGTGAGTTCAATGATATTGATTGGATTAACTTCATTTCAATCACAAAAAAAGGAAAAGATAGAATGGTTAACTATTGCAGAAATGCAAGCTGCTTATAAAAAAGAACCAAGGCCCATTTTGCTGGATATGTACACAAGCTGGTGCGGCTGGTGCAAAGTGATGGATAAGGAAACTTACGCCAATACTAAAGTGGCTGCTTATATCAACGAAAAATATTATGCTGTGAAATTTGATGCCGAGTCAAAGGATTCTGTTGAATGGAATGGTAAAAAATATGGCTATAATGCAGCTAACAAAGTAAATGATCTTGCTGTGTATTTAATGTTTGGCCAAATGAGTTATCCTACCACAATATTTCTTAGCGCCCTTGATGCCAGGCCCGCCCCTCTTGCCGGTTACCTGAAGCCAAAAGAATTAGAGTCTCCGCTAAAATTTTTTGGTGATGGCGCATACAAAACAAAAAACTTCCCTGAATTTATGAAGAGCTTTAGTTCTTCGTGGTGATCATTGATCATCTCTTTTGTCTCCTTAATAATTTTTCCCGAGATTAATATTTCGTGTTTAGTAAATCGCTGACAAATCATTTTGCGTGGTAAATTGTAATTTCCGTTTTCAATTGCCTTAATGACATCAGCCGCTCCCAAACTCCAACGCAGCTTAGGACTTTTTCATTCAACGGTACTCAACATGATCGACATGGTGGGTATTGGCCCCTTTGTGACCTTGCCGATTGTAATGGGATTAATGGGCGGCATGTTCTTGTATGCATGGATCGCAGGCGCTTTATTATCGTTGGTGGATGCGATGATCTGGAGTGAACTCGGTGCAGCATATCCGCTTGCGGGCGGCAGCTATAATTTTTTAAAAGAAGCGTATGGGAAAAATGGTGCAGGCCGTCTCATGAGTTTTTTGTATGTATGGCAAACGATGATACAGGCTCCTTTAGTGGCAGCTTCCGCGGCCATTGGCTTTGCGCAATACCTCGGTTATCTTGTACACCTAAATGAATTGCAGGCAAAGGGAGTATCTGCCGCCGTTATCATCTTTATTACATTTTTATTATACCGGAAAATAGACAGTATCGGTAAGATCGGCGTTCTGTTGTGGATGGGTGTTTTGCTTACAATGGGTTGGATCATTGTGGGCGGTATTGCACACGGCAATTTTTTACAACCGCTGAAAGACATCAATACCGATTTTACATGGGGACATCTCTTTTCATTTGTGTTTGGACAAGCATGTGTAAAAACAATTTACAGTTACCTCGGGTATTATAATGTGTGTCACCTCGGCAGCGAAATTAAAGATCCCGGAAAGAATATCCCACGTAGTATGTTTATATCCGTGATCGGTATTGCAATACTATATATGACAATGAATATAAGCGTGAGCAGTGTGATCTCGTGGCAGGAGATACAGCTATGGCAGGCAAACGGTCAAAATAATTTTGTAGTAAGTACTTTTATCGAAAGGCTCTATGGAAGTGCAGCAGCGCATGTTGCGACCGTTATGATATTGTGGGTAGCATTGGCTTCGCTATTTGCAGTAATGCTTGGCTATTCAAGAGTGCCTTATGCGGCGGCAGTTGATGGTGCGTTTTTCAAAATATTTGGCAAGCTTCATCCAACAAAAAATTTCCCTTATGTATCGTTGCTTATCCTCTCTGGTTTTGCACTGGTGTTTAGTGTATTGTTTAAGATGAAGCATGTAATAGATGGCATACTTGCCATGCGGATAATGGTGCAGTTTGTTGGGCAAGCTGTTGGTGTAACACTCCTGCGCAAACGAAAAGGAGTTTCTGGCCTGCCTTACAAAATGCCATTGTATCCCTTGCCGGTCATACTAGCAATCGCTATGTGGCTGTTTATTCTTTATGCAACCGGACCCACTATCATTGAATATTTCCTTATAGTATTTGGAAGCGGTCTCGTGATATATTTTATTCTTGCAAAAATAAGGGGGCAATGGCCTTACAAATCTTCTACATATCCAGGATTGGAGAAAGAGATTGATGACGCTGACTTTAATAAATAAGTAGATTTGTATTAAGATAAAACTAATACCCGATAATGCATATAAACAGTAGAGCTTGCTTAATTTTATAATAAACAAGGGATAAAATAATGAACGATTTTTTTTACCCAGCGGAAGTTTTTCAATTAAGCTTCATTGGTCGCCAGTCCGCCGCGGCGGATCGCACTCTTGTACATTTTATCAATAAGGAGCAAAGAATACCAGGTCACTAATTTATCCCTTGGGCAATATAATTCTTAATCATTTATCCGTATAATTCGATATGAAAAACCTGCTGATTGTTATTTCAATATTTCTTTTCTTTTCCTCACATGCTCAAACCAAACTACAGGGCTGGCATTTGAAAGATTTAAAGACAGATGGATACTATGGTATCAGCCTTGATGAAGCATACAATTTTCTTACGAACAAGAATTTGAAAAGTAAAACAGTCGTTGTAGCGATTCTTGATGATGGCATTGACACCACGCATGAGGATCTTCAGACTGTGCTTTGGGTAAATCAAAAAGAGATACCGGGAAATGGTATTGATGATGATCACAACGGATATATAGATGATGTGCATGGATGGAACTTTTTAGGCAACCCGGATGGAAGAAATGTTGGCTCGAACAGCAGTGAATGGATAAGGGTTTACTGGCGATACAAAAAAAAATACGAGGGCGCGGAGATCGATACCGCAAAGTTGTCGCCGTATCAGCGCAACGAATATGCAATGTGGCAAAAGGCCCGCAGTGGTGTAGTAGGAAAAGGAATGAAAGAAGAAGAGCTTAAGAATCTACAAGTGTTCCTTGAAAATGCGGTTTTTTGCGATAGCATTTTGAAGCCCGATTTCAAGGGAAAAGAATTTACTGCAAAGCAATTACAAGCATGGAAAGCCGGTCCTAAAATGGAAGTGGATGTAAAGAATTTTTTCCTGGAAGTATTTAAGCAATTCAACCAACCCGATGTGACGAATAACTTTGTAATAGATGAATTGGAAAAATATGTTACCGGAGAATTGCGGAGAGCCAGTGGCGATAAAATCCCTCCCGAAGATAGAAGAAGAGAGATCACCGGCGATGATGATACTAAGGCGGAGCAACGTTTCTATGGCAATAACAATAACACCAATGGCGAGCTGATGCATGGTACTCACCTTGCGGGAATTCTTGGCGCAGATAGAAAGAATAATAAAGGGATGGAAGGAATTGCCGACAATGTAAGAATAATGATGGTGCGTACTTCTGCCGATGGCGATGAATATGATAAAGACATTGCAACCGGCATTCGCTATGCAGTAGATAACGGCGCAAGAATTATTAATATGAGTTTTGGTAAAAGCCTGAGCCCGGATAAAAAGTTTATTGACGATGCCGTGAAGTATGCCTTGAGTAAAGATGTCCTGATAGTGCAGGCGGCAGGCAACAGTAAAAGGAACATTGACGCGTTTGATAATTTTCCCAATCCAGAATATTTGCTTACTGATTCATTAGCGCCTAACTGGATAACAGTCGGCGCTACCGATACTGCCGGCAATGCTGCGGAGTTCAGCAATTATGGAGAAAAGGTGGTTAACATTTTTGCGCCCGGTGTAGCGATCTATTCATCAGTGCCCGGCGGAAATAAATATATGTCGTGGGATGGAACGAGTATGGCTGCGCCGGTAGTAAGTGGAGTTGCTGCGCTTATGCGTAGTTACTTTCCAAAGCTCTCTGCCATTGAAGTAAAAAAAATATTGGAACAATCAGTACTTATCCCCGCTACCGAAACTGTAAAGCCTGGTACAACAGAAAAAGTATTGCTGAAAAAATTAAGTACAAGTGGTGGAATTGTAAATGCCTTGCAGGCGGTGAAGATGGCTTATGAAGTAAGCAAATGAGGCTCAAAAAAACATCTTTTTAATTGCGCTTGCTTTGGCTTTTTTTATTTTTGGCTGGTACCCCTTTTTTTGTTTTCAGCTTATTTTTACCGGGTGTTTTATCGAGGTGATTTTCCAGTGCATCGAGCTTATATGTCCAGAATTTCCTGTACTGCTCTACCCAGTTTGATACATCGTTTAATTTTTCTAATCTTGCTTCGCAGATTCTTTCCCTGCCTTGTTGCTTTATAACGATCAGACCACATTCTGTGAGGATTTTAATATGCTTGGATATAGCAGGCCGGGTTATATTAAAGTTTTCAGCTACCGCATTTAAGTTCAAGGAATTGTTAGATATAATATTTATGATCTCTCTTCTTGTTGGATCGGCTATCGCCTGGAATACATCCCGTCTCATAATAAATAGTTTTATGTGCCGGGTTAAATTTAGGAAACATTTTGGTTACACAAATGGGTTTAATGGCAACTTAGATTGCTTTACTTATCATGTGATTAAAGTTGCCCATTGGTATACCGTTGAACCGAGCGTGGCAACGATGATGCCATGAAAATATCTGCTGGCTAACAAAAAATATCAAGCAGAAGAAAATACTATTAAGTAAAACGATTGTGCTGATTGATCGAAATTTTTCGCTTTGTCAATGAATGGAAAACATCTTTTCTATTGAAGGTTGGCAATGGCTTCAAACTCGTCTTTCAGCTTCACGCTTAAGCGCTCGAATATTTTAAAGTACTTCATATAAATATTATGATGCTCTTGTTTTGGAATAAAAGTTTCGGGCATTACTACAGATTGAGCGGCTAACTCCAGGTTGTTGTAAATACCCATTTCTGTTGCACTGATCAGGAATGCACCGAGCCCGATACTATTGGTATTATTATTTATATTGACCGGTTTGTTGAAGAGATCTGCGATCATTTGCGTGCAGAAAGGAAGCGATGCAAAACTTCCGTTTACAGAGAGGCTGTTAATGGTATGATGTTCTTCCAGCATTTTACCGATGCTATAAATTTCATACAATATTCCTTCGATGGTTGCCCTTACAAAATGTTTGCGTTCATGATTAATATTTAGTCCAAAATACATGCCTCTCGCATTGGCATTCCAGATAGGAGCCCTTTCTCCCAACAGGTATGGAAGGAATAACAATCCCTCTGATCCAACGGCTACTTTTGATGCATCCCTGATAAGATCATCCATACAATTTTCTATATCAAAATCATTTTTAAAATCGCCGAATTGTTTCGCGAACCATTCAAAAATAACACCGCCGTTGTTGGTAGGCCCGCCGGATACATAATAGTTTTCAGTAAGCAGGTAATTGAAGAATCGCTGCTGATCATCCTGCAAAACTTTTTTACCCACAGTTCTTACCGCGCCGCTGTCTTCAATAGTTATGGTGGCTTTTCCTTCACTCCATACACCGGCGCCAAGGGTGGCAGAACAACCATCGCTGGAGCCGGTAATTAATTTTGTGTTAGCTCCAAGCCCGAGCGATGCCTGGTACTCTTTATGCAACTTACCGGATGAATTAAAAACAGGAACAAGCGTTGGCAATTTATCGCTGGTGATCCCTGCATACGATAAAGCATCCTGCTCCCATTCTATCTTATGAATGTTCAGCAGGCCCGTAGCCGAAGCAAGACTATAATCAATAAAATATTCGCCGGTAAGCTGTTGTATAATGTAGGTTTTAATGGACAAGAATTTATAGGTTTCGTTAAATCTTTCTTTATCATGATTCTTGATCCATGTTATTTTTACCAATGGCGACATCGGATGTATCGGTGTGCCTGTAGCTTTATAAATAGCGTCTCCTAAGGTGGAGTTCTTTAATTCCTGCGCTTCTTTTTTGCCCCTGTTATCTGCCCATGTAATGGCGTTGCCCAAAGCCGTTCCATTTTTATCTATCGCCAGCACACTGTGCATTGCAGCACTGAAACAAATGCATAACACTTTGATCTTTTTTGGATGAATTTTTTCAGATAGGAAATTCTTCAGCACATACAGCATCGTGATAAAAATTTGCTCCGGGTCCTGTTCGCTGTAATCAGGTTCAGTATGAAAAGTAGGGTAGGAGCCCTTCGTTGAACCAATTACTTTTCCATTGAGTTCAAAAGCGAAAACTCTTACGGCATTGGTTCCTAATTCGATCGTGATAACGCAGTCCATTTTATTAAAATTTAATTTTGGGGTATATTATTTTTTTTGAATTCACTCGGTGTGTATCCGGTCAGTTTTTTGAAGGTGGTCGAGAAATGTTGCGATGAATAAAAGCCGGTATCTAATGCGATATCAGTGATAGGTAAATTCTGCCCTTTCAATAACCTGATGGCTTCTGAAATGCGAATGGTGATCAAATAGTTTAATGGTGAAAAGCCGGTATAATTTTTTACTTTTTCAGTAAATGCTGTTGTGCCAAGTCCTACGAGGGCCGCCATTTCTTCAATGGTCCAGTGATGCGATAAGTTTTGCCGGAGTGTTTGTTCAAGTTTCATAAAAGTTTGCGGAAAATCTCGTTGCGAATTATTTTGTTGGGTTAGTTTACGGGCAATTAAAATGAACAGTTCGTCGATCAGTTGATTAGTGCGGGTGGAATATCCGATCTCTTGTTTAAAAATTTCTGTTTCCAGTTTTTGTAAAATAATTCCTGTGTCTTTCAGTTTCGATAAAACCGGGTTTCGATTAAGAAGCAATATTTTTGTAAGTGCCCGCCTGTCTGTATCCGATAGACTGCACCATTTGCCCAGCTTTATTTTGCCCGCTGAATCTAAGGCTTCGGATTCAATATGTAGCCAGGATAATATACCGATGTCTAAAAAGCCCTTCTCACTTCCAAATAATTGCCCGGGTAAAACGATGGCTGTATCGCCAGGGTAAAGAATGTAAGATTGGTTATCGATTTGCCATTCAAATTTTCCTTCAATTATAAAATAAAAACGCACCGCGTTACTTTGATCTATTTTAAAGGAATTAAGCAGGATCGTCTGATTTTTTTTTATAGCAAATTCAATGATATGAGGAAAGAGTGGTAGCTTATCCGAATGTGGTTGCTGTAGAAAAAATTGGTTCATTTAAAGCATCGTTGGTTTGCAATTATTCCTTCTCTAATTGTTGGTTTGATACAACATTGTGAAGCAACTTTCTTTTGACAATGCACCAAAGTAAAATAAAAAAACATCAGGAAATGAAAAATAAAATTTCAGTCCCCCAAAGTGTAAAATTCAACACTGTATTGTATTGGAAATTTGACCTTTAAAGTTTAGATACTTTCTATAAATTTTTCACTAAGTTGCTCCTGGTGAACCATTACCGGCTTCCGGCAGAATGTACCTTTCCCTAAGGAAATAAGATCAATCTCAATAGTATTTAAAACATGCAATTATCATGTAACTTTATTTTGCTGTGCGATTGCTGTTCATATCAACTAATGATGCTTACCGATGACGGTTCGTTAATGCCATTCAATGCTCATCAAATGAAATACACACTGAATAAATTTCGTTGGCGCATATTTTCAAAACAAAACCAAATCTAAAAAAATCACACTCATGACTCCATCACAAAAAATGCTACAAAAAATGGGTTTAAAAGACCCCGACATTATTGACGAAGTAAAAGAAACTAATAAAAAAGAAGAGCAGGAAAATCCACGGCGTTCTTTTTTTAAAAAATCTGCATTGGGTGGTATTGCTTTAGGTGGTGCTTTTATGTTTTCACCTATCGAAGATCTTATTGCGCGGAGCACTCAAAAAGTCACCCGCTTTTCAAGTCCATCCGATCTCAAAATAACAGATCTGCGTTACGCCGTTACTACTGTGTTGGGGCGCACTGCTATTATTCGTATTGATACCAACCAGGGTATTTATGGTTTGGGAGAAGTAAGGGACGGAGCCGATGAACGTTATGCACTCATGTTAAAAAGCCGGCTACTTGGGCAAAATCCGTGCAACGTAGAACAGATATTTAAATCCATCAGGCAGTTCGGTGGTCAGAGCCGCCAGGCAGGTGGAGTGTGTGGTGTAGAGATGGCGCTTTGGGATATCTGTGGCAAAGCTTATAATGTTCCTGCATGGCAATTGCTTGGCGGTAGGTATCGCGATAGCATAAGGTTGTATGCGGATACTCCTGAAGCAGGATCTCCTGAAGAACAAAAAAAATTAATGAATTACCGCATCAACGACCAGGGATATACCTGGTTAAAAATGGATCTTGGTATTGGAGAACTAAAGGGCATACCAGGAACACTGGTGAACCAAAAGTTTTGGGAAAACAAGCAGGGCAATTTAGCGCAATGGGGCGATCAGAGCAATTACATGGCTTATGGAAATACGCAACATCCTTTTACGCAAATTCAGATAACTGACAAGGGCTTTGATGAGCTCGGTAAATTGGTAGATACCGTAAGAGGAATGTTAGGATACGACATACCGCTTTCCACAGACCATTATGGGCACTTTGATTTTAACAATGGAATACGGCTTGGCAAAGCGGTAGAAAAATACAGGCTTGCCTGGTTGGAAGATATTGTATCATGGGAATTGACCGACCAATGGAAAATGATATCAGATGCATTAGAAACTCCGTGCCTTACTGGTGAAGATATTTACCTGTTGAAAAACTTCAAGCCGTTGATCGATATTCATGCGGTGGATATTATACATCCCGACTTAGCAAGCTCAGGTGGTCTTCTGGAAACAAAGCGTATTGGTGATTATGCCGAAGAGCATGGAATAGCAATGGCCATGCACCAGGCCGGCACGCCTGTTTCCTTTATGGCAAATGTTCATTGTGCGGCGGCTACTCAAAACTTTTTAGCGCTTGAACATCACTCTATCGACCTGCCATGGTGGGAGGATTTGGTAAAAACAACTGATGGCCGAAAATTAATAACCAAAGGCTTCGCAAACCTGCCACTCACCGCACCTGGATTAGGTATTGAGTTAAACGATGATGTGGTGAAACAACATTTGCATCCTACTGATAAAAGTTATTTTGCGCCTACACCGGAATGGAATGCAAAGCGTTCGCATGATAGGATATTTAGTTAATATAAAACCCGCTAAAGTTTACACCTTTTT
>JBDSAP010000373.1:0-15667 GCA_039922055.1 Ferruginibacter sp. | reverse complement strand
TGATCAAATTGTTTGTAGAATCTGGTTCGCATTTATTGGCGAATGCACATTGGGGTTGTAAATCCGGTGTCCATAAATCATGGTTTATCAGCGATTTTGACAGCAAAGAAGAAGCGCTTCAAATTGTCCCTCCACTCCTGCGGCATATTGCAAACATTATTGAATTGGTAAAATTCAACAAAAGTGATATCCAGCAGTTTGCCAACGCGGCTAAAGAACAAGCACTTGTCTAAATGGGATTTACTTATGTCATAGAACTATAGGGGGAAGATGTTTAATTTATTCAAACTCGTTTTATAATCCTTCATGCCTGTAAGGAAGTTGAATCCACCTATTGTTCTAAATCTTTATTTTTTAATAGCCGAACGTTATTCACTTTTTAAAGCGGAAAATCAAAAAAAGATTTTTCGCTTTTTTATTTATAACTATCCATCGTTTAGCAGACTATTAAATTTTTCTTATTAACACAGTGATCAATGCACTTGTATGCATGCCCTCAGCTTGCTATTCTGCTTTCAACCATTTATTGCTGATCATCCAGTTAAAACATCGATCCATCCATTGATCAGTAATGGTTTTGTTATTTAATGCGAAGCCATGTCCGCCGCTCGGGTAAATATGCAATTCGGCTTTCACTCCATTATGCAGCAATGCCTCATAGTAACTAATGCTGTTTCCCACGGGCACAGTTTTATCATCCCCACAATGTATGAGAAAGGTTGGGGGCGTCTTCGCCGTTACCTGCTTTTCATTGGAAAACCGTTGCACCTGGTCCATGGAGGGATTATCGCCCAACAGATTTTTTCGGGAACCTTTGTGTGCGAGGCTGTCCGAGAAACTAATAACCGGGTAAACGAGTATAGAAAAATCGGGACGAAGATTGGTATTGTTTTTATTGCCGATCACTACATCATTAAAGTGAGTGGAGGCAGTGGAGGCGAGATGACCACCAGCAGAGAAACCCATGATTCCCACCCGTGATGTATCAATGTTCCATTCGCCTGCTCTTTCACGGACGATCTTTAGTGCTTGCTGCGCATCCTGCAAAGGCCCAATCGATTTATCGTTCATGATCTTATCATTGGGCAGGCGGTACTTCAACACAAAAGCCGCCACCCCTTTCTTCGCGAATGCTTCTGCCACATCCGTTCCTTCCCGGTTCATTACAAGATAGGAATAACCACCACCAGGGCAGATAATAACGGCCGTGCCGTTTGATTTGTCTTTTTCCGGAAAGAACGCCATCAGCGTTGGGCGGTTAACCTGGCTTGCACGTATCCTGCCATTTGCGGTATCTGATTTTTCGATGACCGCCGCAGATACAATGGCATTCGGCACTGTTTTATATAAGTCGATAACCTGTTGTGCACAGCAGTTTATCCCGGCAAACAATATTGCCGCAATGAGTAGTAGTTTATTGGTCATTAATGATCTATTTAATTAGTTGAATTAATATCCTGCGGGTTGATCTCTTCAGCCGAAAATAGTTTTTCACAGAATCGAAGCCAATGTTTTATAATTCTGAATCTATCTGTTTTGATATAGTAAAATAAAAAGCACTTCCTTTTCCTTCAACGGATTCTAACCAGATACTGCCTCCATGTTTCTCTGCAATTTTTTTACAGGTCGCAAGACCTATTCCTGTTCCGGAATGAGTTGCTTTACCATGCAGACGCTGGAATAAAATAAATATTTTATCAAAATATTTGGGGCTGATACCGATCCCGTTATCCTTTACGAAGAATTGCCAGAAATCATCATCTTCAGTGTATCCAACTTCTATTACTGGATTTTCTTCTCCCCTGTATTTAATACCATTAGTAATAAGATTTTGAAAAATCTGTTTAATCTGAAGATCGTTTGCCCGGATCACAGGTAAAGAATCAGGATATATGATAACTGCACCATTTTCTTCAAGTAATGACTTTAAAATCAATTTCGTGTTTTCCAGGACAGTTGCAATATTCACGAAAGTTAATTCCTGCTCTGATTTACCTATCCTTGAAAAATCAAGCAGGTCACCTATTAATATTTTCATCCTGTCAACTCCATCAACCGCAAAATGGATGTATTTAGCGGCGGTTTCATCGAGGTGTGATTTATATTTTTTTTCCAGTAATTGCACAAAACTTTTTACCGTGCGAAGAGGTTCCTGTAAATCATGACTTGCTGCATATGCAAATTGTTCAAGTTCTTTATTAGAGGCCAGCAGTTTCTTGTTTAGCTTTTTCAAGGTTTCCCTCGCAATCACTTTATCGGTAATTACTTCCGTAAACATGATAATACCGCCAATAAACCCATCATGCTTTTTCCACGGGTGTATTTCCCAGTGCAGCCAATCAGTTTTTCCATCGGGTCTTGAAAAAGGGGATTCATCGTTTATTTCAACAGCACCTTTTAAGCAACGTTGATGAATATCAAGCCATTCAGGCATATTCCTTATTTCAGGAAAAATATCATAATGACATTTACCAATGATATCCTGCCCTTCAAGCTTATAATCAGCATACCACTTATCGCTTGCAATGATGTACCTGATTTCATTGTCGAACATAGCAACCGCTGCAGGTGTATGTTTTACAAATAACCTCATTTTTTCTTCCTGCTCACGAAGCCTTTCTTCATTGAAGCGAATAATGTCTTCGGCTTTTTTCAGTTCGGTAAGGTCGCTGGTTAATTTTGTAAATCCGGTAATCTCTCCATCCGGGCCATATAAACTATTAATTACAACGTGCGCCCAGAATAAATGTCCGTCTTTAGCAACCCGCCAACCTCTGTCGGAAGCTCTGCCATTTTTCCTGGCCTGTTCTAAAAGCGTTTCCCACCAATGCCTGTTTAGATCTTCAGCAGTGTAAAAGATTCTGGAGCTACTACCCAGTATTTCTTCCTCTTTATATCCTTTAATTTTTTCAGCGCCTTTATTCCAGGTTTTAATATACCCGTCCTTATCAAGTAACATTATTGCATAATCCTGCACACCGGTAACCATATTATGATACTGTTCTTTACTTTGCCTTATCTTTTCCAACTGTTCCATTTGTTCGGTAATATCCCAATTGGTGCCGACCATCCGGGTGGCATTCCCGTTCTCATCCCTGTCGATAAAAGCGTTTCCTTTTATATAATGAATAGACTTATCGGGCCATATTACCCTAAATTCAAGATCAAGGTCTTTATTATTATCTATTGCTTTTTGCATTTCGACATTTGCTTTCTCAATATCTTCCGGATGAACACCCTTTTCCCAGGCCTCAAACACACCTTCAAAAGAAGATGGTTCTATGCCGTATAACCTATACATTTGTTCATCCCATACGAGTATATTATTGGTTACATCCCAATCCCATATCCCGATATTCGATGCCTTTGTAGCCAATGATAACCGGTTAGTGATTGCACGTATGTGCTGCGTTCTTTGATCAATAATGTGTTCAAGATTTTTATTGAATCCTTTAAGAGATTCTTCGGCTTCTTTTCTTTTTTTATCAATATTATTTAACTGTACAGCAGTAATTCCGATTATCAAAAGGCTTACCAACAGAAAAGCAATAGTATAAAGAGCTCCTCCGAATTCTACGGAAACGATATTAAGCCTGTGTGATTGAACCCTAAGAAAGCCGAGTATAAGTAATATGGTTGCAATGAGAGGGAAAATTTTTCTTGCCATTATACTTCCCATTCCTCCGCCAGTAAATAACCCGGTAACCCCAATGCTATGGTTAAAAAAAGAGGCCGCAATGGAAGTAAAAAAGAAAAGCACTGCAGTATGCATTGCCATTGAAGTAAGAAATGACAATTTATAAAAAATAGGAATACGATACAGATAACCCATGATGGCAATAAATGCGATAACCGTAATAATATGCAGCATGAATTGCGTTATTATTTTTACAGTTTTGCTCCTTGCCTTTATAAGGCTGAATGAAACTGCCAGCAACATGAAGGAAGCAGCGGTAAGTACGGCCATCCGTCCGGGATAATTTGAAAATGCTGCAAAACTTTCATTATCGGTAACAAACAATTGGTCAAGACCCGTGTTGTAATGGAAAATGGTCTCCGAAAAAGAGATGAGCGCAAACAGGAAAATAATGGCGGAAAATATAATCTGAAAAACAAAAGGCCTTCTGCTTTTATAAAGACCCAGCCATAAAACAGTTCCACATAAAGCTATACACAAGGCTGTATTGAATTTCATGGTAGGTAAACCAGGAATCACCCATTTGAAAGGTTCAATATCAAACAGCCATCCGGCCATCACACCTAATCCTACACAAACATTTAGAATCGCAGTTGCCCGGATAAAGAGTTTGTAATTGGATTGGGGTTTCATTGGTATATTGGTTAAAATGATAAAGGATTAACAATACTGTACTGTCTGTTTTGAAAACAGCAATTAGTATCTGCATAATTCTCTTAATTAAATTAAGAAACACGTTCACGTTTTTGTACTTTCTCTTTCAATTTTTTATGTTCCTCAAAGTAACCTGGAAGAGCGGTATTCAGGTTGATGCCAATCATAAAGTATGTTGACTGTCATCATTTTTTTGAAATAATTCTTATTAATTCATAAGGGTAAGTGATAAAGGTAGCGGCATTCCGGCAAAAGTTTTAGGTAAAATCTTTCAACCCTTCTTTACCACAAAGCCAACAGGGCAAGAAACAGGATTGGGTTTATCGTTAGCTTATAACATTGTAAAAGCGCATGGAGGAAATATCAGTGTAGATACGGAAAATGGTAATGGAACAAATTTTATAATAACATTACCTGTTTGAGTATTGATCCTTAAAAAGATGAAATGAAAAAAAATAATTATACTCCTATATTTTTTTGCAGGACAAAGCCTGTTTTTTTTATTTAATTTGTATTGTACATTTCGGTTTCTATTTTAATCTTAACCAAAAATAAACACTCATGAAAAAAATTATTTTATTAGCCGCTATTGCGGCTATAACAACAAGCGCTACTGCTCAAATTAAGTTTGGTGCACAAGTAGGTGGAAACCTTGCAAATGTGAAATCTGAGTATTCCTTCTCAGGTACAACAGTAAAAGAGAAAAGTAAGGTTAAGTTTGGTTTCCTGATTGGTCTCGTTGCTGAAGTTCCATTGGCTTCATCTGTTTCTTTCAGACCGGAATTGAATTTTATTCAAAAAGGAACTAAAGTTAATGACACCCAGTCTTCATCCGGATATACCGACGTTACAACAGGGGAAATAACTTTAAATTTTATTGAACTCCCTTTGAACATTGTTTACCGTGTTGCTGCGGGAAGTGGCAACGTATTTTTTGGAGCCGGACCATCTATTGGATATGGTTTATCAGGAAAATATAAATCTACTTCAACTACCACATATCCTGGCATGCCGTCTGTAACTGATTCAGAAAATGGAAAAGTAAAATTTGACGGTAAGAAATATGACGATCTTCCTGCCAGTGATAATGATAATCATTTAAAGTCTTTAGATTTTGGCGGAAATATCCTTGCCGGGTATCAAATGTCTAACGGAGTGTACATCAATGTAGGATATACGGTAGGCTTTAGCAACCTTAGTCCAAATGCTGATGAATCTGTGAAAACTAATGGCCTCACCATCAAATTAGGCTACATGTTTGGTGGCAAAGCTGAGGCTAAAAACTAATTAGTTTCGCCTTTGTTGGTATCTCTTTCTAAAAAGGTAAATGTGTTTCGTGTGCCACGAACCACGGCGTTGGTTGTTGGTCAATAAGACCACCAGCGGCCTTCGGGATTGCTGGCTAATTTAAAAGACATAGCAACTACAGCTAAACGAATGCAACAGTACTAACGATTGCATAAAATAACCTCGCAATTTCAAAGATCTTTTTATTTTAATCGATCAACACCACACCGGCGAAGAAATAAAAATGGGCAAACCGAATCAAATTTCGATTTGTCCATTTTGGTGGTCCCAACTGTACAATTCCCAAACCTCTCTTTATCCTTGAGTTAACCAGGCTTCCTCCTATTTATTTATTTTGTTCCTTAACCAGCATAGCGTGGCCGTCCGGATCTTTTACGATGAACGACCTTGGGTAAAGCTCATTATTACCGGAAGCGATGATTGTTTTTGAAACAAACCGATAACCGGCAGATTTTAATTTGTTGTACAAGGCATTCGCATCGTTGGTGAATAAAGTAGTTTGCCAATACCAGGCATCATCAGCCCTCGTATCAGCAGGGTATTCTTTTCCGGGGCCGGGAACGATGTATTGTAGCAATTCGATACCAGGACCTTCTGCGGAACGGTACCCGGTAATATGCAATGAGGCACCTTCTACATTATTTAAATGTTCCTGTTCGGTACCCTTGTTCCAGCTATCACCTTTTCTTTCGATACCAAGCAAATCGCTGTAAAATTTATGGCTATCCGTTGTATTGCTTACACCGATGGCGGTATGATCAATTCCCAAAAATATCTTTGCAGTCTTATGCTGCCATTTGAATTGTCCCTTTCCTTTTGGAAAATAAATTAATTCAAGATTGTGTTTATCCGGGTCTTGAAAATAAAATGCTTTGATACCATCCGCAGCCGGAATAGACCTGGGCAGTGTTTGAGGCGAAGTGGAAACATGCCCAACATTAAACTTGCTTAACTGTGCATAAGCTTTACCCATATCACTTACTACAATGGCAATATGCTGAAAGGACAAATCGTTGCTCTTCGAATCTTCAGGTATACTTCTGCCACCGGTAGTAAGGTAATCGGAAAGCTCGATGAATTCATCACCGAGTTGCATGCGCACGATGCGGATATTCACGCCAAACAGCCCCTGAAGTTTTTCGTATGCTTCACCCTGTACTGTTCTATCACTTATCTTTTTAAATCCAAGCACCACACTGTAAAACTTTACAGAACGGTCCATTTCTTTTACAGTAATTCCAATAGCATCTACTTTGATGACCTGGCAAATAGAGGCGCTGCAAAAAAAGAGGGAGAAGAACAAAGTAAGAAGTATAGCATTCAGGATTCGTTTCATAAATTTTGTGTTGTTTAATTAATTATTTTTAAAGCTTAGCGTTGGCAAAAAAACATAATTGGTTGCTACTGAAGTTCGCAATCATACACACCATTTCTCTTTTGTTTAAAAGCCTGCCATTGCAAAAATATTTCCGCAGCGCTAAGCATTCCCGCAAAAGGAATAAACAGGTAAATCCAAAACCCCGACCATATACCGGATGGTAATGCCGATGCAAAACTCCTTGCAGGGTTCATACCAAAACCACTGACAGGGCCTGCTATAATTACCCAGGCACACACCAGGCAGGCCGCAATTATCCTGGTGTATGATTTAAGCTGCTTACTGGCGGATGTAAACAATACCATCAACATGGTAATGAATGCAATGATAAATTCGGTGATGAGTGCCGGCGCTGTTCCATACTTACCTGGAATGGTAGCGACTGAATGTACAGGAGCATTGGTTAATAAATTTCCCATCAATAATTGCATCACACAAACTGCAAGTGTTCCTCCAATTAGCTGGAATAAAACAAAGAACAATGCATCCCATTGACACATCTTACCTACCCGTAAAAATGCAAGCGTGACCGCAGGATTTATTTGTGAACCCGAGGGTGCGGTCCAGGGTGAATAAAAAATACAAAGAGCTGTAATTCCCATTGCTATGCCCATAATAATATTTCTTATAAAAGCATGCGGTATTGAATGATGCACCAACGAATTTTTTCCTTCAAGCAAAGCGGCAAAAAAACAAGCTGAAATCATAAAAATGGCCAGGCCAAATGCCTCCTGTACATAGTGCGGATAGTTTTTTTTAAAGGCAGCTTTCATCAACGCTAAACCGCTATTAGTACTATTTATTTTTATGGGCATTGCTCTCA
Source organism: Ferruginibacter sp. (assembly GCA_039922055.1). Taxonomy (GTDB): domain Bacteria; phylum Bacteroidota; class Bacteroidia; order Chitinophagales; family Chitinophagaceae; genus Ferruginibacter. The sequence goes on along the minus strand of JBDSAP010000373.1, from coordinate 7,807 downwards.
TGATGTAAAGAGATAATTTAGTAAAGATGCTGGCGCCGGATGATTAACATTCTGCCTGTGGCTTTATATGCTTTAATTCTTTTTCCAGGAAATAATTTAGTGCAGTTCTTAAAACAGCTATGGCTGCCAGCTTTCCGATATCATCCCAGCTTGGCGATACAGCGGTTGCCAGCACATCTGCTCCAAGTAATAATTCAAGGGACACTGCTACAGAACTTCCAAAGTCAACCCTGATCGCTTCTTTAGAAATCTTTTTACCCTTTCCTTTAAGCAGCAAGAAATCGTAAACAGTTTTAATGACGGCGATACCAACAATGATAGCAGCAAGTATTTCTACAGCATGACTTACATTAGTTGTGATATGCTTTGCAATTTCTTCCATCTGTTTTTATCTCAACTGCTAACTAACGCCAGTCCACAACGCAAAGTGCTGCATAAGTTTTTTGGATGATCGTTTGAAAAATTATAATACCGCTTCAGCCTCTATTTTATCCGCAACCTGTACGTTTAACACATTGTTGATAATATGATCACCCATTCTTAATGCATTTGCCGCGATAGTGAGTGATGGATTAAAGGCGCCGCAACTCGGGAAAAAGCTTGCATCTGCCACATACAAATTCTCCAGGTCATGAGCCTTGCAGTTTAAATCCAACACGCTGCTTCGGGGATCAGTTCCAAAACGCATCGTACCATTCTGATGGCTCATGCCAGTGATGTCTAAATCGTATCCGGCCCATTGTACATCTTTATATTTACTATCCTGTTCGCCCAATTGCACAAACACCTGTTTCAATTTCTCTTTCAGCTTTTCATAAGCTGTATAATTATTCCGTTGATAGTATATTTTAATATTGCCTTCTTTTGTAAGTGTAACCCGATTTTCCGGTGAGGGCAGATCTTCAGATGTTAGCCAAAAATCGATGGTCATTTTTCGTAGCTCCGCATAGCTTTTACCTGGGTAGATTTTTTCAGCAAGCCATAGCATTGTATCGGAATCGTTTCTTCCCATCAATTGAATTTCACCCAAAGGAAATTCACTATCTTCTGCTCCGTTGTAAAAATCAGCAAGCCCCAAAGATTTTTGAAACACGCAATCATTGATTGGATCTTTCGTAAAAGCCACCAGGCAGCCATTGTGATGCAGCATCAGGTTTCGGCCCACCAGCCCGCTTGAGTTGGCCAGTCCTTCCGGATGTTTTTCATTTGCACTCCTAAGCATCAAAGCTGCACTGTTTACTGCACCGCAGGCCACTATAACGACCCCTGCACTGAAAGTAATTTTCTCGCCTTTTATATCAGCAATTACTTTCGTTACAACCTGTCCGCTTGTATCTGTGCAAAGTTTTTCAACATAGGCATGCGTCATTAATGTCACATTTTTATGCATCAATGCAGGCCGCAGGCATGTCACTTGTCCATCGGCTTTGCTATCGGTTAAATCAGGAAAGCCATCGAAATTTTCCAGCATTACCGCTGCTTCGGTTTGTGTATAATCCTGGGGTAAACGAATACCCATTGGTAGTGGGAAAGGCTTTAATCCTATCTTCTGCATATTCATTTCGAGGTTCTCTATCAATGGCTCGTATGGCAAAGGCGGCAAAGGATAGTCACTGGCTCTCCATGGCTCGCTGGGATCAATACCTTGTTTCCCATGCGTACTGTATAGCTTCTCTGCTATCTCGTAATAGTGTTCGTATAGATCATAGCCAACCGGCCATGCAGGGGATACACCACCATAGTGTTTCACTTGTTCAAAATCACTTTCACGAAAGCGAAACAATGCGGCGCCATACATTTTACTATTGCCACCCACATTATAATGAATGAATGGCTTAAACGGTTTATCCCCGTGATCGTACCAAGACTCATTGGGACGATAGCGACCGGCGGTTACCACTTCATGCGGATCCCAGTTTTCTTTTTCTTTGGGAATGAAACCTCCACGTTCTAATATTAAAATTCGCTTGCCGGTTGCAGCTAATTTGTAGGCGATGGTACTTCCACCACTACCAGTACCAATGATGATGATGTCGTAATGATTTGTCATTTAAATAAAATTGATACACAAAGAAAAACTCAAACGACAGAAGCGACTGTCGCCTACATGACGGAATCTTAGATCGGTTAATTACAATAATGCATAGTGTAAAATGGGAGACATTTCGGTAGAGCCCTTCATCCCAATTTTGAGAAAAAAAGTTATGAAAAAAAGTATCATGTTTTTAATTGGTGGGTTGGTTACCTGCGTCCACATTTCAGCGCAATCCAATATTTTTATTAAAGATGGAAAGGCCATCAATGGTTATGATGCTGTGGCTTATTTCACCGAGTCAAAGCCCGTTCAGGGAAAGGATGAATTGGTATATTCCTGGAACAATGCCAGGTGGTATTTTTCATCACAACAAAATCTTGATTCCTTTAAAGTTGTGCCTGAAAAATATGCACCTCAATACGGTGGTTATTGCGCCTACGGATTATCGGAAGGCCATAAAGCGCCAACCTCGCCTATCGCATGGACGATAGTAGATGGTAAGCTTTATTTAAATTATAATTCAGATGTTCTTAAGTTATGGAGCAAAGATCGCCTGGAAAGAATTGAGAAGGCAGATAAGAACTGGCCCGAAATAAAAGATAAAAAATCGTTATGAAGTATCAGTCTGAGATTTGAGGATGGGAAAATTATAAGAGAGTAATCTTTACGGTTGCTAAACATCCAGGAGGATTGTATTTCAAAAGAATGCCGGGTGGAGAAACAACTCCATCCGGCTTTTACTATCATCTTATATTATCTATTTTTTCAGATCAATATTGCATCATCGATGGTTGTCATTTCTGTTGCTGCGTTTTCAATAAGCAATTCATAGTCTTTAATTACTCTCAGCACTTCTGCCACTCCCCATGCCTGGGCAACACAACCCCGCGGATGGTTGGGAGCATTGGCATCAAATATTTCGGATACAGAACCAATACAACCCTCATTCAAATGGTAAAAGAAATCTGAGATTATTGCCTGCGCCTTCAATTTAGCAGGTTCCAAAAGTCCTCCCTTTGGGGGAGGATTTAGGTGGGGCTTCATAATCGCATCCACGTATGCGCCCAGCAACCAACTCCATACAGTTCCCTGGTGATAGGATGAGTCACGGTGCCATTGATCACCTCCATATACTCCAACATAATGTTGATCACTCTGCGGAAGGCTTCTCAACCCAACAGGTGTGTATAGATTTTCTTCAACAACTTTTAAGATAGCTGCTGATTTATCCGCGTCATCAATTAATACAAATGGAAGGCTGATTGCAAAAAGCTGGTTAGGTCTTAATTCAATAGATGGCTTGCCATTTTCATCTATATTGTCATACAGATATTTTCCGGCCTCATACCAAAACATTTGATTAAAGGACGTTTTTACTTTTTCCGATTTTACTAAGAATGTTTGAGCAGGTTCTTCTTCCTTATTCAGTTTCAGCAATTCACCATAGATGCAAAGTGCATTGTACCACAGGGCCTGTATCTCTACCGGTTTACCCATTCTTGGCGTAACTACCCAGTCACCAATCCTTGCATCCATCCAGGTTAATTGCTGGCCCTCTTCACCTGCATAAAGCAGGCCATCTACGTCTACATGAATATTATATCTTGTTCCTTTAAAATGCCAGTCGATAATATCTTTTAATACCGGTAAAATTTCTTGCAATACAAAATCGTCATCTCCGCTTGCCTGCAAATATTTATACACGGCAATAAAATACCAGAGCGTTCCATCCACAGTATTATACTCGGGTTCTTCGCCATTATCCTGGAAACGATTGGGCAGCATTCCCATGCTTACACTTCCCGCAAAAGCCCTAAGTATCTTCTTTGCATCTGCGTGTCTGCCGGTAGATAAAGTAAGACCGGGTAAGCTTATCATCGTATCCCTTCCCCAGTCTGTAAACCAGTGGTAGCCTGCAATAATTGTAGCTCCATCTAAATTCTTATTTGGTGTGGAAGAAGTTTCAGATGCTAATGAATTGATATTTCTTTTTACGATAAACTGGTCAGCCGTTAATACTAGCTGCTTTATCATTCCGTTCTTCGGTTGTTCTTTTATTAACCCTTCCCTTCTCTCCTTTTCTTGTTGAAATAAAATGTATGCATCTCTGCCTCCGGGATGATCTGTTGAAATAATAATACCCAACGAGCCGCTCTCATTTAGTTCAACAGATAGCACTCCATGATTCAAAAGATCTTCTGTAAAATCAAGGCCGCGATATTCCTCCACACCATACTTAAAATTGTTAAACCATGTTGGCGCATGTAAATAAGATGAGCCCGGTATACTAATAAATATATTCAAATTACCATCTGGCTTGTTGTGAAATATTCCATTTTCAAAATCCACATCCCAGTGCAATTGCGGGCCGGCATGCTGTAATGCATGATAACCTCTTGCCGCAATAAGTGGCATCAGTTCTAAAGAAAAAGCACCTGGTGATTTTAGTACATCATAGATAATCAATACCGTATTTTCTTCATGCAGCATCGCAACGGTTTTCTTTAGCACGATTTCTCCTGCCTCATACACCCATTGTGGAAACAGGTCTTTGCTAAAACTACTGAGACAATGATGACCATTGGGATCCACTACATCTCCATTATAACGATTACATCCAAGTTCGGTTCTTATGCCATTTACCACAACAGCCTCATCCAGTTTTGACACCAATACCATTCTATCTGTTGGTGGTTTGATGGCTGCTACCAATAACCCATGATACCGCCGGCTATGTGCGCCAATAATAGAAGAACTGCTATATCCACCAAGGCCATTTGTTTCTAACCATTCATACTGTGTTGCATCATCGAAGTTTTGCAGAACAGGTTTATCTTTTTTTAACAGCATCTTTTTTATTTTTATTGAACATACAGCGCCGTCTATATCTACAAGCTGGTAACTCCATTACTGTTGGCAAAATTCATTTCTTCTTCATTTGCCTGCTTCTCCATTTCAGGCTGGTTCTCCGTCGCCGCTACTCTATTGATCAATTCTGTTATCACCCCTGTCCATCCTGTTTGATGAGACGCCCCCACACCTCTCGCCGTGTCACCATGAAAATATTCATAGAACAAAACCAGGTCTTTAAAGTGTTCGTCATCTCTATAAATTTCATAATTATCATTTACCGGACGATGGCCGTTTTCATCTTTCTGGAAAATAGATAATATCCTTTTCGAAATTTTATCCGCTATTTGATGTAGTGGTAAATTATCCTTGGAACCTGTTGGGAATTTGACAGTAAACGCTTCTTTGTAATAATCCGAATATTGATGCAAAGCCTGTATCAGCAAGTAATTCATCGGCATCCACACGGGTCCGCGCCAGTTGCTGTTGCCACCAAACAGGGCGCTTGTTCCTTCACCGGGCTGATAGTCTAAACCAAACTCCTGGCCATCAATATTAACCGAATAGCCATGCTCATGAATTTTTGAAATGGAACGGATACCGCCTTTGCTCAAAAATTCTTTTTCATCAACGATTGCCTTTATTAATTTTTCCAGTCTTTGCCTTGGCACCAGCGATAACAAAATATCATCATGCTCTTTCAATTCTTCAATCACCAGGTACTGGTTATTTTTTCGCCTGTATTTCTGAAACCACTTTAACCTATTGTAGAAGTCGGGAACTTTCACCAGCAACTCTTTCTTCAAAACAAAAACTGCAAACAAGGAAGACAAACCAACCAATGAGCGAACCTTTAGCGGAATGAATCTTCCATCCGGCATTGACAATACATCATAGAAAAAACCTTCTTCATCATCCCAGCTTCCTGTCCAGTTTTCACCAATACGATTCAGCGATTCAGCTATGTAGACAAAGTGCTCAAAAAATTTAGTGGTCACATCTTCATACGCGGGATTGTATTGTGAAATTTCTAATGCCATCTCCAGCATATTCAGGCAATACATCGCCATCCAACTGGTGCCATCCGCCTGTTCTAATACGCCACCGCCAGGTATCGTATTGCTTCTGTCGAACACACCAATATTATCCAAACCCAAAAAGCCTCCTTCAAAAACATTGTTGCCTTTACTGTCTTTCCTGTTCACCCACCATGTAAAATTGATCAGCAGCTTTTGAAATACTCTTTCCAAAAAAGCGATATCAGGTTTCCCCGTTTTTGCTTTGTCAATTTTATAAACCTGTAAACAACCCCACGCATGTACCGGCGGATTCACATCTCCGAATGACCATTCGTATGCAGGTAATTGCCCGTTAGGATGCATATACCATTCACGTAAAAACAAGATCAGTTGGCCCTTCGCAAATTCCGCATCTACCATCGATAGCGATACACAATGAAAAGCCAGGTCCCAGGCTGCATACCAGGGATACTCCCATTTATCGGGCATGGAAATAATATCTTCATTGTTCAACGAACTCCATTCATGATTGCGTCCATGTTTCCTTGCTTCCGGCGGAGCAGGCATACCCGGATCACCATTCAACCAGCGTGGCATATCAAGATTAAAGTATTGTTTGCTCCACAACATACCCGCAAAAGCCTGTCGTTGTATATTGCATAGATCCTTATCAGTTGTTGCTGTTATTCCTGCATAAAATTCATCCGCTTCCTTTATCCTGTTTTCAAATACTTCATCAAATGAAATATCAAACGGCATGGCATCAATATATTTTTTGCTTAAGCGAAGCTTCACTGTAATGGATGAATTGCCTTCGATGTTGAATTCATACATCGGCGCCAGTTTCGTGCCCTCTTTCTTTTCTTCCAACCAATCGAAACGTTGTTGCTGTACAGCATCGTGAAAAGCATCTTTTACAAAAGCCGTTTTATTGGGTTGGTTAAATAATCTTTCCGTATTGGTTTCATTTTCGGTCAGTAAGGTGCGTACCGGTGTTTCAAAATAAAAATGATAATCGCCTTCCCAGTAATGATCCGCCTTGGCATGGCCATATCCTTCGCCACCATCCTTTAAATAGATATTCGGCTTTTCATGCATTAATCCAAAATCCCACAAATTGCGCAGCCATAATGTTGGCAGTAAAGCGATGTATGCAGCTTCGCTTGCCCGGTTATGAATAGTGATGCGAATCAATATATCATCCGGTTCATTCTTTGCATATTCGGTAAATACATCAAAATATTTGCTATCGTTAAACACGCCGGTGTCCAGCAACTCATACTCCTTTTCAAACTTGCTTCTGTTCCGGTTTGTATCTACCAGGTCTGCATAAGGAAATGCCGCCTGTGGATATTTGTACAAATGTTTCATGTAATTGTGCGAGGGCGTATTATCGAGATAATAATAAAGCTCCTTCACATCTTCACCATGATTGCCCTCGTTACCGGTTAACCCAAATAAGCGTTCCTTAATAATTGAATCCTTGCCATTCCACAATGCTATTGCAAAACAAATATGCTGTTGGTCATCGCTGATGCCGGCAATACCATCTTCGCCCCAGCGATATACTCTCGACCTTGCATGATCATGCGGAAAATAATCCCATGCATTGCCATGCTCGCTATAATCTTCCCGAACCGTTCCCCATTGTCGCTCGCTAAGATATGGCCCCCACTTTTTCCAATTAGGCGCCCCAAATTCTTTGCCCGTATTAGAAGCTTCTGAAGATTTTACGGACTTCTTTTTTTTGTCTGTGTTCATTGATTTTATTTTTTATGTACCAGGCGATGGTACTACTATTTAGCATCGTTGCGTCGCACACTTGTACGATTGGTTCTATGTGGAACGGGGCATCGGCCATTGACGATTGACGATTGACCATTGTCGATTGACCATTGACCAT
>JBDSAP010000372.1:0-12497 GCA_039922055.1 Ferruginibacter sp. | reverse complement strand
ATCAATTTGTGATACCGAAGTTTGGAAAGATCCAACGCCTTTGGATCATCTGGTGTGCCAATTTTTACCCCCAGGGCAGTAAACATGTTCCGGATCTCTTCATTGTCATATATCTTATGCTCCATCGCTTTTTCCACGTTCAATATTTTACCCCTTAATGGAAGTATGGCCTGGTAACTTCTGTCACGACCTTGTTTGGCAGTACCGCCCGCCGAATCCCCTTCCACCAGGTAAAGTTCACAACGATGCGGATCCTTATCACTGCAGTCCGCCAATTTCCCCGGTAAGCCGCCACCTGTCAGCACACTCTTACGTTGCACCATATCACGGGCCTTTCTTGCTGCCGCTCTTGCCTGTGCAGCTAAGATCACTTTTTGCATGATGGTCCGGGCATCTTTGGGATTTTCTTCCAGGTAAGCCACCAATACACGGCTAAGCGTGGTATCGACTACTCCCATCACCTCGTTATTACCCAGCTTGGTTTTTGTCTGTCCTTCAAACTGCGGCTCGGGAACCTTTACAGAAATAATCGCACTTAATCCTTCCCTGAAATCATCTCCCTCAATCTCCACCTTTGCTTTTTCGAACATGCCCTCTTTTTCACCGTAGCTTTTGAACACCCTGGTAATCGAGCGCCGGAAACCTGCCACATGGGTACCGCCTTCTATCGTATTGATATTGTTTACGTAACTGAATAAATGCTCCTGGTAACCGGTATTGTAGATCATGGCAACTTCTACAGCCACATTGGACGCCTCATCGCGGCCATCGCAATAAATGACTTTGGGCAGTAAAGGGTTCCTGTTTGCATTCTTATCGAGCATCTCTACAAACTCCACAATACCACCTTCGCTATAAAAAGTCTTGGTATATGTCTTTCCGTCCTCATCAATTTCTCTTAAGTCGTTGATAACAATATTTATTTTCCGATTAAGGAAAGCAAGCTCCCTTAAACGGCCCTCCAGTATTTCCCGGTTGTAGATCCCTGAACTGAATATCGTAAGATCCGGCCAAAACTGAATAGTGGTTCCATGATCTTCAGATTGCCCGGTTACCCTTACCGAGTATTGTGGAATACCCCTTGCATATTCCTGTTCAAATGAATTTCCGTCACGGTTTACCGTAACATGAAGTTTGGTGCTCAATGCGTTCACGCAGCTTACCCCAACGCCGTGCAAGCCTCCAGATACTTTATAAGAATCCTTATCAAATTTTCCACCGGCATGCAACACGGTCATTACAACTTCCAGCGCACTTCTATTTTCCTTTGTGTGCAGTCCGGTAGGAATACCACGGCCATCGTCCTGTACTGTAATGGAATTATCTTCATTAATAGTTACTGTTATGTTTTTACAATACCCCGCTAATGCCTCATCAATAGAATTATCAACAACTTCGTATACGAGGTGATGCAAACCCTTTACGCCAACATCACCGATATACATCGCCGGCCTTTTTCTTACAGCCTCTAATCCTTCTAAAACCTGGATACTATCTGCACCATAACCATTGATGGCCGGAGCAGCTATTATTTCTTCAATTTCTGTACTCATATTTCTTGCAAATTCTCTTTAAAATTATTAAAATCTGAATTCGTGCAAAGATAAGGAAAATCAAGGGTTTAGAGGCATGCTTGAAGCTCTGATCACAAATGATTTTAATAACCAAATCTTCACATTTTCAAACAAAAAAACAAGGGTGAAATTGGGAGATAATGCAAGTGAACCTTGCTTAACGATTTGTGCCATGAGAGATGAAGGTGTCCTGCTATATTCCGAAATTCTGGTATATCAAAAAAGGAAACATATTGCATGCATATTATCCTTCATATTTTTTTGAATAAATCACGTCTTTGATATATATTTGCATCGAAATTTTTCAATGAATCAGTTAGTCAACATACTTCAAATTGCACAAAAGCAGCCGCTTGTTTATAATGAGCTGGATGTGCTGCAGGATATTGAACGTACTGTGCCTGGTTCTGTGCACTACTCCATTAAACGGTATAAAAAAGACCCCGAATGGAGCATGGAAGATACCGGGATGCTCGTGTACCACTATGAAAAGAACAGCCCCGAGGGCCATTATCTTGAGCTTAAGTTTTGTGTGAGTGGTAATATATATTGCCGTCAAAAGCAGACTGAATGTAATTTTTGTAAATTTAATGCTTCTAAAACCTGTGTTGAAAAAGTAGAAAGTGTTGATGTGCTGAGTTTTAGTTTTAAGCCCTCTTATCTTACCCAATTTGTAAAGGGTAAAAAACAATTGAATATTTCAGACAACGTGTTGTCTTTTACCCATACTTCTTCTTTTTCTAAAACCCTGCCTTTGTGTGGCAGAACAAGAAAAGCCATTGAGGCGCTGCTAAATCACACTTATACCGATACGCTCGAAAATATCTTTATCAATGCCCAAACCCAGATCCTCCTGCTATATAGCATGGATTGCATGCTGGGTGATAAGGAAGAAGCATTTACCTGCAAATTCCTGGCAAATGCGGAAGACAGAGAAAAGATCACCAAGGCAAGGGAGGTATTGATCCAGCATATCGGCGAACCACTTACTATTAAGGAGTTAAGCCGTAAGGTGGCTATCAATGAGTGCTATTTGAAAAAGGGGTTTAAAGAACTTTTTGGTACTACGATCTTTGATTTTTATCAAAGCCAGCGAATGGAACATGCGAAATACCTTTTGTACGATAAAGGCCTGAGCGTCACAGAAGTTTCCATGCTGCTTGGCTATTCTTCCATATCTCATTTTAGTACAGCATTTAAAAAACATACAGGTATTAAGCCCTGCGAATTGCTGCTACATTAATTCCCACATCTACTGTTTCCGTTTTGCGTAAACGGATTTCCCGATTCGTATTCTCATTGATTTATCATTAATGTTTCTTTGCCCGAAATATATTATTCACTGAAGCATTATTAGACCAAATGAGGAAATCTTTTATTAAAACCCAGTTACTTGTTAGCATATCCCTGTTTTTTTCTTTATTTACCCATGCACAATCTTTAAAAATAAAAGGTAAAGTCCGCACCAGCGATGGCCAGCCTGCCGCACAGGTAAACATCCAGTTAAAAGAAATTAAGAAAACTATCGTATCCGGCGACGATGGCAGTTTTTCCATAGAAAACGTCCGGCCCGGCAATTACACACTTATTGTTTCGTTTGTTGGCCTGCAGACTCAGCAACAGAAAATCATCGTTGATGAAACTGAGAGAAGCTACGATTTCACCCTGGTTGAGAATCAAAATGAATTGAGAGAAGTTTTGATTGTTTCATCCCGGAACTGTAACGAGAAATTAGCCTCGATTGGCAAACTTCCTATCCGCTCTATGGATCTGCCACAAAGTATTTCGATAGTGGGCAAAGATGTACTGGATCGGCAGCAAACGCTCCGCCTCAGCGAAGTATTAGCTAATACAACCGGCATTTATATAATGGGAACCACAGGTGGCGGACAGGAAGAGTTGGCCGGGCGAGGTTACGCCTACACAAGCAGTAATACATTCAAAAACGGCGCCCGCTACAATAACAGCGTAATGCCAGAAATAAGCGCATTGGAAAAGGTAGAGGTGCTCAAAGGGAGCGCTGCAATACTTTTTGGCAATGTTGCGGCAGGAGGTGTTATTAATCTCGTGACCAAAAAACCAAAGTTTGACAGGGGTGGCGAAATTTCCTTCCGTGCAGGAAGTTATGGTTTTTATAAGCCGTCAATTGATGTATACGGACCTCTCAATGAAAGTAAAAAAATTGCCTATCGTGTGAATAGCAGCTATGAAAATTCAAAAAGTTTCCGTGATGTTGTGAACGCAGAACGGTTTTACATCAATCCTTCATTTTTATTTAAAATTGGAAAGCGTACTGAGATATTATTAGAAGGGGATTACCTGAATGATGACCGGACAAGTGACTTCGGTACGGGGGCTATCAATTATAAGATAGCAGATATTCCACGGAATCGCTTTCTTGGCGCTGCGTGGAGCTACAATAAATCAGAACAGAAAACCGCAACTGCCACCATCACTTACAATATCAACGAGCATTGGGCAATACATAATATTAATTCTTACCAGGGTTACACCAACGATATTTTTGGAACTACACGACCCAATGCAAGCGGGCAGTTTGTACAAGCAAACGGGGATTGGACACGAGGATTACAAAAAGCAGGTACTAAAGAAAAATATGGAATCACGCAGTTGGATATTACTGGTAGTTTTAAAACAGGAAGGATCGGCCATACTCTTTTAGCAGGTGCAGATGCAGATAAATATATTACGGAAGCCAGGGCCTATGTATATGCGAATGCTGCATCGAACAACAAAAATATATATGACACCCTAAATATTTTTGACCTTGATAAGTATAGACAACGACAGGATATCCCTGAAGTGATAGCAACCACCCTTACCCATACTCCGACAACACGATACGGTATTTACATTCAGGATCTTGTGAGCCTGACGGATAAAATCAAAATTCTTGCAGGTGTTCGTTATACCAATCAGCAAACCAATGGAGTGTATGTCGATTCGTTAACCAGTAAAAAAAGAAGTTTCCTACAACCCTCTTCTAATAAAGCTTTTTCCCCAAGGGCTGGCATTGTGTATCAGCCGGTGAAAACGATTTCTCTTTTTGCGAGTTATTCAAACTCATTCGTTCTTAACAGCGGAACTGATATCTACTTGTCTCCATTAAAACCTTCTTACCTGGATCAATATGAGGCAGGTATCAAAACTGAACTATTCAATAAGGCAGTGGCTGCGAACATCACTATTTATAAAATACTGAATAGTAATCTTGCACAAACAGCTTTGCTGGATGCGAATGGAAACTCTAATAACAACACTACTATCAAAGAACTTGCCGGTGGAGTAAATAGTAAAGGTTTGGAAATCGAAATTGTTAGTAAACCGGTTTATGGGATCCAGGCAATTGCAGGGTATAGCTATAATCAAACCAAATACGGCACAAGCAATACTTACATTAAAGGCAGTAAACTGAGATACAACCCCGAACACACTGCAAACCTCAGTTTGTATTACACGTTCAGCAACCGCTCTGCCTTAAATGGGTTCAACATTGGGTTTTCCAGCTATTATGTAGGCAAACGAGTTGCAGGGCGTTCCACCCGAATTCAGGTTGTGAATGATACTTATAAATTATTCGATATACCTGACTATATTCAACTTGATGCATCGGCTGGTTATACTTTCAAAAAAGTCAGTGTGCGTTTAAAAGTTTCTAATTTATTTGACAAGCTGAGTTATTATGTACATGATGATAACAGTGTGAACCCCATTGCTCCAAGACAGGTAGCGGGAACCGTTGCTTTCCGGCTATAATCTCAACCAGTCTTATTTATTATGAAAGTTTTTTTTCGTCGGATACACCTCTACCTTGCTTTTGCAGCAGGGCTGGTGATAATGACAACCTGTTTTACCGGGGCAGTATTGGTGTTTGAAGAAGAGTTGCAACATTCCCTGCATAAAGAAAGATATTTTGTATCAGCCACTAATACTGCTCAACCTATAGAAAGCCTCCTAGCCTCGGTTCGGGAAAAAGTTCCGGAAGCTTCTATCAGCGGAATTAAGATTTACGCCGACAGCACACGTAGCGCTGAAATTACATTCAGCATAAAAAGAGCAGGAGAAGGTAAAAATGAAATGGGAACGGCCGCTAACAAAACGGCAGGAAAATCCAAACCTGTTCCAAAAGAAGGGGGTTCTTTGGTAGCCTTTGTCAATCCCTATACAACTGAAGTGATTGAATTATACAATCACCAAAACAGTTTCTTTTATTCAATGATGTCGCTTCATCGCTGGCTATTGAGTGGAAGAACGGGTAAATTAGTGGTCGGAGTTTGTACCCTCGCATTTCTTTTCATTATTATAACGGGCATCGTATTGTGGTGGCCCAAAACAAAGAACATTTTGCAGCAGCGGCTCAAAATAAGATGGCAGGGCGGCTGGAAACGATTAAATCATGACTTACACATCGTTCTCGGTTTTTATTCAGCCCTGTTTCTTTTTGTATTTGCCTTCACAGGCCTGGCATGGTCGTTTCAATGGTTCCATAAAGGGATTTACAAGGTAACCGGATCCTCCATGGAGCAGAAAAAGCCGCCGGTTTCCTCAACAAAAGGGAATGTTGATTCCTTATCGCTTAACAATTTTTTTAGTTTTATTAAGACCCAGGTAAAAGAAGTAAGATATTACAATATTGACATACCTAAAGATTCCATTGCGCCTTTCTCAGTGATCGTATTACCAAATAGTGCTCCTCATGAATCTGCAATTGACATTTATTTTATCGATAGGAACAAGACTTTACTTATTGGTATTCAGAAATTCTCAGATCGCAACCTTGGTCAAAAGGTAAGATCTACATTTAGACCAATACATGTTGCATCCATCTTTGGTGTTGGATCAAAAATTATAGGTTTCATCGTATGTATATGTGGAGTATTTTTCCCGGCAACGGGATATATAATGTGGTGGCTACGAACAAGGAAGCGGTTAGCAAAGCAAGCAACTCAATAAAAGATTTGGGATAAGCCTGGGTATAAATGAAAAGGCATCTTGAAGATTCAAGATGCCTTCTTGTTTTTGCTTGAAATAGATAGATACTAAGACGTCAGTTTTTCTTTGAATTTGGGGAGTCTTCAAAGGATTTGGAACAGCTTAAATGGGATATTATCGATTTTAATTATTATGTGTTAAATATTATATTTTAAAAAGGATAGCTAATTTCAAAAAAGTAAAAATGACGGAAGTAAGACTACTTCCGTCTTTACCCTAATAAAACCCTAAACCAGCAAAAATATTCATCAAAAAACTCAGATCAGTTTTTCAATGTCGCGAAACTGCGAAATATTTTGTGCAAACAATTACAGTGTAATTATTTACAAATCAAATTTTTATAAGAAAGAGCAGCTTATTATTAGTTTCAGACAATGCAATCAGATACCGAACTAATAAGTTGTAAAATAATGACCAATATTATGCCAAAGGGCCGATTTGTGGAAAACTTCGATAAAACCTACACGAATACCACTGAGGCGCTGATTGAGATATAGCTTAACGAGCCTATTTTACTACCTTTGCCCCCATTTTAAGGAGAAAAATATATGAGCGTTAAATATAAGGAGTACCAGCAACTCAATTTGCCAAGGATAGGCGAAGAGATATTGGACAAATGGGAAAAGACAGGGGCTTTTGAAAAAAGCGTATCCTTAAGAGACGGAGCTCCTTCATTTGTATTTTATGAAGGTCCTCCCAGCGCTAATGGTATGCCTGGTATCCATCATGTGATCTCAAGAACCTTAAAAGACCTGGTATGCCGCTACAAAACCATGCAGGGATTCCAGGTCAAGCGTAAAGGTGGGTGGGATACGCACGGTCTTCCGGTAGAACTTGGCGTGGAAAAGTTATTAGGCATTACAAAGGAAGACATCGGTAAAAAAATATCGGTGGAGGAATATAATGCTACCTGCCGCAAAGAGGTGCTAAAATTCAAAGATAAATGGGATGATATCACTAATAAAATGGGGTATTGGGTTGATCTGCAAAATCCTTATGTAACCTTCGAAAACAGCTATGTTGAAACGCTTTGGTGGATCCTTAGTGAACTTTATAAAAAAGGTTACTTATATGAAAGTGTAAGTATTCAGCCGTACTCGCCCGCCGCCGGCACGGGATTGAGCAGCCACGAGCTAAACCAGCCGGGAACATATAAAGATGTTAAGGACACGAGCGTAGTAGCTATGTTTAAGGCTATTGAAAATGCAAAAAGCGAGTTTTTGTTTAAAGCAGTGAAAGAAGCTTTGCCGGGTAATAGTGAGGCTGAAGTATTTTTTATGGCGTGGACCACTACTCCCTGGACATTACCTTCTAACCTGGGACTTACTGTCGGACCTAATATAGACTACGTGTTGGTCAGTACTTTTAATCCCTATACGCATTTGCCAAACAATGTCGTTTTAGCAAAGGCGCTATTAGGTAAATACTTTAAAATAGAAGGCGAAAATGCTGACTTCGAGACATACACAGATACAACTAAAATTATACCCTGGAAAATATTAGCTGAGTTCAAGGGAAAAGAAATAGCAGGGGCCATTTATGAGCAACTTCTTCCATGCGCTTCCAATACAATGGAAAAGATCCGGGAAATTACTCCGGACGCCGAGCCATTTAAAGTGATCACAGGAGATTTTGTCACCACCGAAGACGGGACAGGGATTGTACATACGGCGCCTGCTTTCGGAGCTGATGACTTTAAGGCTGGCAGTAAGAACAACCTCGGCATATTAACACTAGTAGATAAGCAGGGTAAATTTATAGAAGGAACAGGAGAGTTCAGCGGTCGCTTTGTGAAGAACTATATAGACGAAAAGAACTATACGGATGTAAACGTTGATATCAGTGTAAAGCTCAAAAAAGAAAATCGGGCCTTTAAGGTAGAAAAATACGAACATACTTATCCTCACTGCTGGAGAACTGATAAGCCCATCATTTATTATCCATTAGATGCATGGTTTATTAAAACAACCGCCGTTAAAGACAGGATAGTAGAGCTTAATAAGAGCATCAACTGGAAGCCAACAGCTACCGGAACCGGCCGCTTTGGAAACTGGCTGGAGAACATGGTGGATTGGAACCTTAGCCGCAGCCGCTTTTGGGGTACGCCCTTGCCCATTTGGCGTACGGAAGATGGTTCGGAAGAAAAATGCATTGGCACCATAAATGAACTTAATAAGGAAATAAAAAAAGCAGGAGAGGTGTTAGGCGGCGAAACAAACAAGCATTACCTGCATGAAGGTATATTGGATCTGCACAAACCTTATGTCGATGATATTGTGTTGGTAAGTTCTACAGGTTTGCCCATGAAAAGAGTTACCGACCTGGTGGATGTTTGGTTTGATAGCGGTTCAATGCCTTACGCTCAGTGGGGATTACCCGATGCAAGTTCCAACGAATTTGGTCCTTTAAGTACGGAGAATTTTTGGCAGTATCATGCCGCTTCAAAAACATCTCCCCTTTATGGAAGCAAACCCGTTGCTGCGTTCCCGGCAGATTTTATTGCAGAAGGAGTGGATCAAACCCGGGGCTGGTTCTATACTTTGCACGCTCTTGGAGTTTTGTTGTTTGACAGTGTGGCTTATAGAACTGTTGTAAGCAATGGGTTAGTGTTAGATAAGAATGGCAATAAAATGAGTAAACGACTCGGCAATGTGGTGGACCCTTTTGATACCATCAATACTTTTGGTCCGGATGCCACCCGCTGGTACCTAATCACCAATGCCTCGCCGTGGGATAGCCTGAAGTTTGATATGGAAGGAATCAAGGAGGTTCAGCGTAAGTTTTTCGGCACCCTGTATAATACATACCAGTTTTTTGCCTTGTATGCCAATGTGGACGGCTTCGCTTTTAAGGAAGCATATATCCTGGTAAATGAACGGCCTGAGATAGACCGATGGATTTTATCCTCGTTAAACTCCCTGGTAAAGAATGCACAGGAAAGCCTGGATGATTATGAACCCACCCAGGCAGGCCGGGCTATCGAAGATTTTGTGGATGCACACCTTAGTAACTGGTATGTACGTTTATGTCGTCGCCGCTTTTGGAAAGGTGAATACGAGACAGATAAAATCTCGGCTTATCAAACATTATACGAATGCCTCGAAACCCTGAGCAGGTTGATGGCCCCGATTGCTCCATTCTTTGCGGAATGGTTATTTAGTAACCTGAATAATGTGTCCGGCCGCTTAAAGAGCGAGTCAATACATCATACAAATTACCCGAAAGCCAATGAATCGGTTATAGATTCCGACCTGGAAAAACGAATGCAGCTTGCACAAGATGCGGCTTCCTTAATTCTTTCACTTCGTAAAAAAGTGAATATCAAGGTTCGCCAGCCTCTGCAAAAAGTGTTTATCCCGGCAATGGACGCCGAAATGGCCGTAAGAATAAAAAAAATAGAAGACATAATTAAAGCGGAAACAAATATTAAGGAAATAGCCGTGCTTGGAGCCGAAAACAATTTTATCAGGAAAAAGGTGAAGGCGAATTTTAAAACTCTGGGTAAAAAACTAGGCGCCAAAATGAAATGGGCCGCTGATGAAATAGCAAAGTTTGATGATGCGACCATTGGCCAGGTGCTGGCAGGTGATTATATATTGAACCCTGATTACCAGGAAAAAAGCGAAGCTCCGATCATCATAACCAGTGCTGATGTCGAGGTATCTACCGATGAAATAGCCGGGTATGAAGTGGCGAGCAAAGATACCTTAACAGTGGCGCTGGATATTACTCTTACAGAAGATCTCAAAAAGGAAGGAGATGCAAGGGAGTTTGTTAATAGAATTCAGGGCATACGCAAAGACAACGGTTTTGAACTAACTGACCGGATAATTGTTTCTGTATTGCAAAATGAAATAATGCAACATTCTTTAAATCAATATAAAGATTATATTTGCGCCGAAATTCTGGCAGATTCGCTTGCTTTTTACCCCGTTTTAAACGACGGCACCGAAATAGAGGTGAATAGTGCCATATTAAAAGTGAATGTACTTAAAAACGCAGAGTAGCTATGGCAACAAAAAAAAATGCCCCATCCAAAAAGGGAAAGGAAGCAGTAAAGCCTGCAGTAAAAAAAAGTAATCAACCATCTAAATCACTTCTAAAAAGCGGCAACAAATCTGCTAAAGCGGCACCTGCAAAAAAAGTTACATCTAAAAAGGCTGCACCATCTAAAAAGGTGATCGCCAAGCCAGTAGCGAAAAAGCAAGTGGCAAAACCAGTAGCTAAAAAAAATGCGAAACCCATTGCTAAAGCTGCTAAGCCCGTTATTAAAACAACAAAACCTGCCGTAAAGGCTGCCGTTAAAAAAGCGGCTCCGGCAAAAAAATTACCTCAACCAACTGCCAAACAAATAACAAAATCTCCAGTACCAGCTAAAAAAGTTCCAGTAAAAACTGTTAGCTCAGCCCCAAAAATTATGGCAAAAAAAGAAGAAATCACGAAACCTGTGGCTAAACCAGCCGCTGAAAAGAAGGCAGTTCCGGCAAATCCGGTTGCTGCTGTGAAGGCAAAGGATATTAAAGTACCTGCACCTAAACCCGTAGTAATACCTAAGATAGCTACGAAAACCGTTCGTAAATATCAACCGGAATTTACCAAATCTGTGTTAGATAAATCTCAAAGGGATACCGGCGCTCCATCTCAGCGTTACAGCGATGGAGAATTGCTTGAGTTCAGGGAGTTGATCCAGCGCAAGCTAGAAGCAGCCAAAAAGGAACTCTCTTACCTGCATGGCCTTATCACCCGCAAAGATGAAATGGGTGGGGACGAAGGCGACAACCGCTATATGACCATGGAAGATGGCAGCCTTAGTATGGAAAGAGAGCAACTGAGCCAGATGGCAAGTCGCCAGATCACTTTTATCGATCACCTGGAAAAGGCTGTAATGCGGATCGAGAATAAAACCTACGGCATTTGCCGCGTTACAGGCAAACTAATCGACAAGGCCCGTTTACGTGCAGTACCGCATGCAACGCTTAGCATCGAAGCTAAGATGGGAGCAACCAAATAATAACATAAATTTTGATAAGGGAGGATGGAGCAATTTATCCTCCCTTTGTATTTGCCTAACTTGAAAGACATCTCTATTAAGCTTTCACTGCGTGTTTTAAAACGGGCGTTACCCTGGCATCCTTTATTCCCGGCAACCTTCAATTCTTGTCCTCCCGTTCCTTTTATTTTCCGTGAATGGTATACATTTGTTTTCTTTCCAAAATATGCAACTCATACCTGTAACCGACAAAGCCACCGCTAAAGAATTCATACGGATAGCCGTTGATCTTTATAAAAATGATACAAAATGGATCAGGCCGCTTGATAAGGATATCAACGAAGTATTTGACGCTAAAAAAAATAAAGCTTATCGTTTTGGAGAAGCAGAACGATGGATCTTAAAGGATAACGAAGGACAGGCGATCGGTCGTATTGCCGCCTTTGTCAATAAAAAATATAAGAATAAAGGTGATGATATTCCCATAGGCGGTGTTGGTTTTTTTGAATGCATCAATAACCAGGAAGCGGCTGACCTGATGTTGGATAATGCCAAACACTGGCTAATGCAAAAAGGCATGGAAGCGATGGATGGCCCGATTAACTTTGGAGAAAGAGATAAATGGTGGGGATTGGTGACAATGGGTTTCGATGAGCCGCTTTATTGCATGAATTACAATCCGCCATATTACCAGGAGCTATTTGAGAATTACGGATTTAAGCTATTTTTTAACCAGGTATGTTTTGGATTAGATCCTGTAGCGCCACTCGAAAAGAAGATCCATGACCGTCACGCAAAGTGCGATGCCGATCCTAACTTTAGCTCCAGCCATATTAAAAAGAACGAGTTAGAAAAATTTGCGCAGGATTTTACAACCATCTACAACAAAGCATGGGCAGGCCATGGAGGTATGAAGCAAA
>JBDSAP010000371.1:0-12656 GCA_039922055.1 Ferruginibacter sp. | reverse complement strand
TAAATTTAAAAGAGTTGATGAATGCACCTGCCGGTAAGAGTTTATTTACTTCTTTGCCTTAACGCAAAGAAGTAACAAGAAAAGTCAAGGCTGCGAATAAAAAGGCTGAAAATTTCGCCTGCTGGCTAAAATCAAGGAACTCGCCGCAGGAGAATAATAATTCATAGTTAGTGCCGGCTCAGACAGCCTTGATTTTTTAACGCCTACAGCCGAAATTTTCTAGCACTTTTTATTCGAGGCCGTAGGAGCACTCTGCAATGTCATACCAAAAAATATCGAATATTGGATAGAAAAAAAGTTGCGTTTAATCCATCAAACCGGTAGCTGGTTGCAATGAATAATTGCATACTCATGGCAATCTTTCAACTTACATTTTCATTAAACTCAATACAAAATAAAAGACACACTGCAACGCTTTCTGTCACTGCACTGAATTTTCACCAGTAACCGGGTTAGCCGACTCTTTCGGTTCGGTCCGCCGCGGCGGATTAAAAAAAGAGCGCAGCGATTTTTTTAAAGAAGCGAAAGCAGCGGCGTTCCGGTTACGCAGCCCGCCGGCTGGGGAGGCGAAACGGATGAGGTTAAAAAAACTTCAAACAATGTAAAGATACACTCGTTGGTAACATTCTCTGTATTACTTTAAACTTACGAACTCTACTTCTCAAGGAATAAATTAGTGACTTTACAATTCGCTCCATAAAGATAAAATGTACAAGAGTGCGACGCCTATGAAGCTAAATAGTAGTACTTCTGCCTGGCTCACAAAAAAATTCAACGCACGATTTTGCCCGTAGTGCAGTTTACTCCAATTCAATCTACCAGCAACTTATTGCAATATTTGTTTTGCCAATGCTTTATCAATTTCGTGTGGAAAACAATACCCATGTAAACAGTAAAAACAGAAATATTTGGATCATCAACAATTTCATTGCGACAAACAATTTAGCCCACACAAAATGATATATCACTTTGATAAAAAATAGCGCAAACGTTTGCTTTGAAATAGCAAACGTTTGTTTAAATAAACCAACCAGCTTACGGGCCTCGCCAGCACTCTTTTGATAAAATTATTTATTAGTTTTAGAGAGCTATATGTAGTACACGATTGCAAAAAACTATCAAAATACTTTCGAAAATTACAGTTCCAGATCACCAACCAAACTAACTTATCACAGCCCTAATTTAATCAAGCCGGTTAATTCAATTTTTTTAAAAAAATTAATTATTTATGCTTATGAACAGTTTCAAAAAATTACTTTTTATTTTTTGCATTTTGTTAGCCTCCGTAAATGGGATGGCGCAAAACAAAATACTCAAAGGAAAGATCATCGCCGCAAAGGATGACGCTCCTGTTTACGGTGCAACGGTTGCAGTAAAAGGCACATCAACTTCGGTAGCTGCCGCATCGGATGGAAGTTTTTCTATCCCTGTAAATGCTTCCAAAGTAACACTGGTAATTTCCTCAATTGGATTTGCAAAAAAAGAGTTTGCAGCAGATGTCAACGACAACAATATTACCATTCCACTCGAGGCAAATACTACATCAATGGGAGAAGTTATTGTGGTTGGATATGGCAGCCAGCGAAAGAGCGACCTCACAGGTTCTGTGTCTTCGATCAAAGGCGCTGATCTTGCGCAACTCTCCACTCAACGTGTGGACCAGGCCATCCAGGGAAGGGCGGCAGGTGTATTTGTATTGAATACTGCGGGCGCCCCCGGGGCAAATACTACCATCAGGGTAAGAGGTATGAACTCTATCAATGGCGGCAACAATGCGTTGGTAGTTGTTGATGGATTGCAGGGTGGAAATCTTAATTCACTCAACCCAAATGATATCGAATCGATGGAGATATTGAAAGATGCATCGGCAACTGCGATCTATGGATCAAGAGGAGCAAACGGTGTTATTTTGATCACCACCAAAAACGGAAGAAAAGGCAAACCAATAATCGATTACAATTTCAGTTATGGGTCACAAAGCATTCGTCATAAACTTGAATTGATGGGCGCTGCTGATTATGCATTAACAAGAAATGCCGACAAGGCAACACAAAACGGTTCAGGCGCACCAGTACCATTTTTTACGGACGCACAGATCGCTACTTTAAGAAGCACCGGCGGAACAGACTGGCAGGATGTGATCTACAGGACAGCCCCAATTTCAAATCACCAGTTGTCGATCAGCGGGGGAACCGACAACATGAAATACCTGGTTTCGGGCGGATACCTCGATCAGCAGGGTATCCTTGTTAATTCAGGATACAAACGTTTTTCTTTGCGTGCAAATGTTAGTGCGGACATCAATAAAGTAGTGAGCTTTGGTTTAAACTGGGCCGGGTCAAAAGAGGTAGGCAACTCACCTCCTTATGGCGGCGGCACTGCGTTGAGTTTTCTTGGACAGGCTGTAAATATTGCACCACGCTGGGATCCCACCACTTCTCCGTATGATGCTAACGGCAATTATAGCAGGCACCCGGCAGGGTATGGCGCCTATGATACATGGAACCCACTGGCTGCTGCCCAGGAACCTGATATCAATAACAATATAAATAGAAATAGCTTGAATGCTTACCTCGATTTTAAGATCATTGAAGGATTAAAATTGCGGATTACTGGTGGGGCCAATATTGAGAATGCCAATAATAAAAGTTATTACAACAGCAAGACATGGGAAGGTAAACCCATTGGGGGCAAAGTTGGATACGCAAGCGTTAACAGCGGACTGAATTCCTTTTATCAAAACTCTAATATTCTTACTTATGATAAGAACATAGGAACTAATCATCGCTTCACGGTGATGGCAGTTGCTGAACAACAATATTCCAAAAATGAAACCTCCGACATCGTTGCGTCTAAATTTACGGTGGATCAAACAGGGGTTGATGACCTGGGTGGTGCAGAACAAATAAATTCTAAAGCCTCCAACGTTAGTGAAAGGGTTTTAAACTCTTACCTCGGCAGAATAAATTATGCATTTGCTGATAAGTATCTTGTAACGCTCAGCTATCGTGCAGATGGCTCTTCAGTTTTTGGAGCGAACAATAAATGGGGATATTTCCCATCCGGATCGGTAGCATGGAAGTTGGGCCAGGAAGCATTCATTCAGGGCCTGGACATTTTTTCAGACTTAAAAATTCGTGCCGGCTGGGGCCGTGTGGGTAACCAGGCTATTGGTACTTACCAAACAATTTCTGCAATTAATTCTGGCTCCAATTATCCGTACGCCGGCAACAGCAATACTGATCTTGGATTCATCATAGCCAATCCCGCAAACCCAAATCTTAAATGGGAAACAACCACACAAACCAATATAGGACTGGATGTATCGGTATTTAAAGGAAGATTGAATGGAACCTTTGACTATTATTACAAAACCACAAAGGATCTGCTTTTGAACCGCACACTGGCGGGCTATACGGGCTTCTCAAGCATCATCGATAATGTTGGGTCAGTTGAAAACAGGGGCCTGGAACTTTCGGTGAGTGGAGATCCTGTAGTAGGAAAATTAAGCTGGAACACTGGGTTCAATATTTCCTGGAACAGGAATAAAGTGTTGGATCTCGGAGAAGTAAGCAGGCTGGAATTTAAAACAACTTACGGCGGCTATAGTCTTAAAAATGGATTTATGCAGCTCAGGGTTGGCGAACCCTTTGGGCAAATGTATGGCTATGGCTACCAGGGCACCTGGAAAACAAGTGAATCAAAAGAAGCTACTGCCTTCGGACAATTACCAGGCGATCCGAGATACACAGACGCCAATGGAGATGGCAAAATTACTACCGCGGATATAATGGTTATCGGCAATGCAATTCCCGACTATATTTTTGGATGGAACAACCGCTTAACCTATAAGAATTTTGAACTCACTTTCCTGATCCAGGGCTCTAAAGGAAATGACATTTTCAACCAGAACAGGATCCGTCTTGAAAGTCCCGCAGAAGGAACGAGCATTCGTTTACTCGACCGCTGGGCGCCAGGTAATGAGGATACAGATGTTCCCGCATTTATTGATGCAGTTACCCGGCAAACCGCAGGGCTTACCAGTACGGTTAAGCTCGGAAGTGGCGATGGTGGCCGCTTGCAAAGGTATGTGGAGGATGGCTCTTATGTGAGGTTAAAAAATATCACGTTGGCCTATGGTATTCCTGCTGCTTCTTTAACCAGGTTCGGGGTAAAAAAAGTAAGAGCGTATGTAAGTGGCACCAACCTGGTCACGCTCACAAAATATACAGGATATGATCCTGAAGTGAGCGCCTATAACGGCAATGATGCCCAGATCGGCGTGGATCTCAGTAATTACCCTACCGCCAAAATTGTCAGCGTGGGCCTTAACGTAACTTTTTAAAATACTTCAAATACTACAATATGAAAAGGAATATAATTTGTCGTTGTTTATCAATATTCGTCTTGATCATACTTGCATTTGGATGCAAAAAGCTTGATGAGAAACCAATAAGTACAGTAACACCAGGAAATTTCGGTAACTCGGTACTTCAGATCGAAGCTGCTTACGCCGGTTCAATGAATTATCTATGGAATTATTGGGAAGGATATGGTTATGCCTATGGTCCTTTTATCAATGACGACCAGCTTAATAATGGTGATCTGAATATCCCGTCTGATAATGCTGATTTTCTCTGGAATGTCCATTACAAGGCGTTGCTAAATATTAATAATGCACTTGCGTCGGTTAAAAAAGGAAATATAAAAGGAGAAACGCAACAAACCCTTGAAGGTCTTGAAGCGCAGGGCAGGTTTTTACGGGCACATAATTATTTCATGTTGGTTCGCATGTTCGGCGGCGTTCCATTGATCACTGAAGACACACCCAATCCAATTGAAAATCCTATGCCAAGGGCTTCAGTAGCTGACGTGTATGCTTCAATAGTAGGTGACCTTACTTTTGCTGCGGCTCACCTGCCCCCATCATGGGCCGGCGCTCCGGGAAAGCCCACAAGTGGCGCTGCTAAAGGCATGTTGGCGAAAGTCTATTTAACAATGGCAACCTTTCCGCTAAACGCAAAAGACAACTACCAGAAAGCGGCAGATATGGCAATTGACGTGATCAACTCTGGCAAATACCGGCTCGTTGATTCTGTGGCTGAAGTATTTAACCCGGCAAATAAATATGGCGCCGAAATGTTATGGAGCTATAATTCCACCTACGACGATATCGCCACTGATCCGGAGATATGGACCACAGAAAATTACCTGGATGGCGGATGGGGGGATGCTGCTGTAGACACTTCATTTGAACACCGCTGGCCTGACCAGCAGAGGAAGGAAGCCTACCTGTTTACTCACTGGAAGGGCAAGGTGTACACCAACTTCCCCGAAAAGACACCGTTCTGCAAAAAGTTTTTTTACTATATCTCTTCAGATGATTTCAATGGCTATTCCTCCACCATGAATTACCCGATTCTTCGCTACGCTGATGTACTGCTGATATATGCCGAAGCGTCGAATATGGCCAGTGCTGGTGCAACCGTCCCGCAAACTGCTGTAGATGCAATTAATAAAGTGATCAGCCGTGCCAATGGTTATGTTGCGAACGCAGGGCATCCTTTGTTAACAACTGCAATGAGCAAAACTGCGTTTGACGCTGCCGTTATACAGGAAAGAAGTTGGGAGCTAGTATTTGAAAATTGTGATCGCTGGTTCGATATCGTTAGAAAAAGAATATTGAATGATCCCAATGTAACCGTTCGTGCTTCCGACAGGGCAAATTTTACAGCGGATGATTATTTGTTCCCTATTCCTGAAACTGACCTGAGATTAAACAGCCAGTTGGAGCAGAATCCTGGTTATTAATGCTGATACTTCAGAAGGTAAAAACGTAAAAGATTTTCTGTCCGGGCATTGAAGCATTGGGCATCATCGTTGCATCGCCCTCTTGTACTTAATATCATTGGGCAACTTTCATTACGTTTTAAATTATAGTCCGCAAAGGATAAAGTAGTGATATTGAAAAACAGAAAATAAGGTAATAAGGTTAGAGTATATTTTCAGGATAATTTCTACTAAGGTAAATAAGGTTATGTAAAATCTTTATGGATTAGGCGAATTAACCTTAGTGGAGAAATAGAAATTCCCAGAGAAAAAAACCTTATTACCTTATTATAAAGTGATCTCATTTTTTTACTCCTTGCCAGGTATAAATGAAGCCTGTTTTTTTGTTTACAAATCAGAACAAAACATCACACATTTATCCCTTGTGCAGAATAATAAAAGAATTGGGCGCCTGGGTTCAAAGGATTTATGAGATGAGCGATCATTCCATAAATCCTGATTCAGATAATTACATAAAACGTTTTCACATGATTGATGATAACAATAAAACCCTGTTGAGATAATGGTTGAAACTTCTACGGTTACTGCTGCGGCTCCTATAATTAATCCTTCATTACCTGTGCAGCGTATCTCGTCTGTAGATGCATATCGTGGGTTTGTAATGTTGTTAATGATCGGTGAAGTATTCTCTCTGCGCCATGTTTCTCAAAGCCTGCCTGGCAATTCCTTCTGGAGTTTTTTAAGCTTCCATCAAAGCCATGTACCATGGGTAGGATGCTCGCTGCATGATATGATACAGCCATCCTTTTCTTTTCTTGTTGGTGTGGCACTTCCATTTTCAATTGCAAGCAGGGCTTCCAAAGGCATTCGATTCAGTGCGCTATTAAGATCCGCAATCGTGCGCTCACTTATTCTAATTGCACTCGGTATATTTTTAAGATCGTTGTGGGCCAAACAAACCTACTTTACTTTTGAAGATACACTTAGCCAGATTGGCCTCGGTTACACTTTTCTTTTCCTGTTGGGGTTTCAATCAAAACGAATACAACTTATTGCACTAATAATAATTCTCGTGGGCTATTGGGCTGCTTTTGCGTTGTATCCTTTACCAAACGAAACGATAAATGAAGCCATCACCGGCGTGCCTCAAAATTGGGAGAACAACCTACAAGGGTTTGCTGCGCATTGGAACAAAAACACAAATTTGGCCTGGGCCTTCGATCGCTGGTTTCTAAATCTTTTTCCACGGGAACATCATTTTGAATTCAATGAAGGTGGCTACTCTACACTGAGTTTTATTCCCACTTTAGGCACCATGATACTCGGCTTGCTTGCAGGTAATATTTTGAAATCTGATTTTCCGGGCAAGTTTAAAATAAAACGCTTTGCGTTGATTGGTATATGCCTGGTGGCCTTTGCCGCATTAGTTCATTTTACAGGAATCAATCCTATAGTAAAACGAATCTGGACACCAGCATGGACCATCTTCAGCGGTGGATTGTGTTTTCTTTTTTTAGCTTTCTTCTATGGCCTGATAGATGTGTACAACTACCGCAAGTACGCATTTATTCTCACCGTAGTGGGAATGAATTCTATTGCCGCTTATGTATTGGCAGATGGCTTCGGCAGTTTTTTAAGTAATACTTTATACATCCATCTCGGCCACAACTTCGACCAGGTTTTTGGCAATGCATATTCCACATTGATAAAAGGGGCCATCATGATCTTCATTGATTGGCGAATTCTTTATTGGATGTACAAAAAGAAAATCTTTATTAAAATATAATCATCACTAAAGTACTTATTCGCTAAATATGAAAAGGAAACTTGTTTCATTCAGCGTCTATCATTTTATTTCCAAGTCGCTTGCTTGTTGTGCATTTATTTCTTTTGCATTAACCGGTTTTGTTGGTTGTATTGCGAAGGGAAAAGACAAACAGGAAGCAACGCAGGATACTTATGTTGACAGCAGTAAAAATGTTTGGAAAACAGTTGGGTATGGAGGAGGAGGCGCTATGTTTTATCCGGAAGTAAGTCCCTTTAATCCTAACTATACCTTTGTAAGTTGCGACATGACTGGCTCTTATGTAACTTATAATGGGGGCGAATCCTGGAGAATGTTCAACCTTCATAGCCCGGTTAACTTTTATGTTTTTGATCCGCTTGATTCCAATACGGTGTATGCAAATTCGGTGGGGCTTTTTAAAAGTACAGACAGAGGCGTTACCTGGAACCTGGTCTACCCTTCCCCTTCCGAAACATTGGGCCTGGTGTCAAAAGGTGATCACGCGGAAGAAATATTGGTGACACGTGATAGCACCGTTAGAGAAGTGCAGGCCTTTGCAATTGATCCAACAAATTCAAAAAGTCTGTATGCAATTATATCAGTTGATAAAGCCATCGCCTTATACACTTCCAATGATGGCGGATCGAATTGGACAAAAGAAAAAGATCTCATCGACAACGCAAAAAATCTATTTATAGATCCATCCTCTCCAAAGGAAAATCGCAGTTTATACATCACATCGAGTAATGGAACAATGGTAAAAAGTAACGGGAAATGGGAAACAAATAAAAACCCTGCTGGTGTAAAAATGCTCACACATTTCTCAGCAGGCTTCGACAAAAAAACTAACAAGTATATAATCTACGCTATTTCGGGAAAATCATATTTCAATCCCGATGGAGATGTTTCCGGAATTTATTATTCTGATGATGGAGGTTCATCATGGCAGAACAGGCAGGCTGGCCTTATTGCTTTTAGTGCCAAGGGCGAAAATTTTCCTGAATGGAGAACCATCGCCACTTCGTCAAATCATCCTGAAGTAGTGTATGTTTCTTATAATAACCTAAAAGCAAATAAGGATAGCAACTTTATTGGCGTAGCAAAGAGCGAGGACTATGGAACCACCTGGCAATTATGCTGGAAAGACATCGTCAAAAAAGATAGCAATTTGGCGGCACCAAATTTTAATGGCGGTTGGATAAATGATCGCTTTGGTCCCACCTGGGGTGAGAACCCTTTCTCTATCGGTGTGTCCCCGACTAACCCGGATATTTGTTATGCAACTGATTTTGGCAGAAATGTAAAAACGATTAATGGTGGTAAAACATGGGAGCAAGTGTACACCAATAAAAAAGCTAATGGCGGCTGGGTGTCAAGAGGGCTTGATGTAACAACAGGTTACATTGTACTCCCGGATCCTTTTGATAAGAACCATGTAATGATGTGCAACACAGATATCGGCCTGATGGAAAGTAAGGATGGAGGAGCAAGCTGGCAAAGCGCTACGAGGAATAATGGCGTACCCCGCAAATGGCAGAACAGTACTTATTGGCTTGAATTCGATCCTGCTGTAAAAGGCAGGGCATGGGCGGCAATGAGTTATGTACACGATTTGCCACGACCTAAAATGTTTCGTAAGAAAGGCGTGAAAGATTACCAGGGTGGAATTTTAATTACTGACGATGGAGGAACCACCTGGAAAGCCGTGAGTACAGATATAGGTGAGGCGGCAATGACACACGTGTTGATCGATCCTGCAAGCAATAAAAACGCAAGAACCCTATACGCTTGCGCATTTGGAAAAGGCGTTTACAAATCTGTTGATGGAGGAAAAAGTTGGCAACAAAAAAATAAAGGAATAGCCGGCGATGAACCCTTTGCATGGAGAATTACCCGGAGGGATAAAGATGGTACATTGTTCCTGGTCGTTAACAGGAGAAGTGAAGGTGGGAGCATTGGTGGGCCAGGTGATGGCGCTCTCTACCGTTCCGATGATGGCGCCGAAACATGGAAGCTGATTACACTTCCTTCCGGAACAAATGCTCCCATGTGTATAGCTACCGACCCGGAAAATAAAGAATGGCTGATCATCTCTGCATGGGGCTTGAGTACAAAAGGAAAGTTATCACCAGACACTGGCGGGGGAATATTCTTATCAAAAGACGATGGCAAATCCTGGATCAATGTTTTACTAAAAGATCAGCACATCCATGATATAACTTATGATCCACGGAATAAAATTTATTATGCATGTGGGTTTAATGGATCAGCCTACCGATCAGAAGATAAAGGTGCAACTTGGTTACGTATTAAAGGATACAATTTTAAATGGGGTAAAAGGGTTGATATTGACCCTTCAGATCCGGAAAAAATATTTGTGATAACCTTTGGAGGAGGTGTGTGGCATGGCCCTGCAAAAGGAGATATAGATGCTGTCGAAGATATTGTTACACCGGCTTTAAAATATTAATTCACCCTAACCTGGTTCGCATAAATAAATATCTTCTTGCACTAATAAATTAGTAGATGAATAATGGTGTTACACCTGTAAGTGAGCTTATCCCTGAAACCAATATTATCGTATTCTCACCGCATTTTGATGATTTGCTTTTTATGCTCGGCGGGTACATCAACGAACTGCAAAAGGCATCGCTGCTGGCGACAAAGAACTTTCATATACTCCTGGTATTTTCGAGAAGTAATTACCTTGCTGGTGCCGGTAACGACAATTTTGATATTAGTCTTGATCGCATCAAACTCGCAACAGGAAAGCGTTTGCTGGAAGACATCGAATGCACTGATGCCTTGCTTGGGAAGTTCAATTATAAGTATGAACTGCTGGGAGAAAATGAATGTTTTATAAGAGGTAAAAACCTTGCTGATAGCGAAATGGAATTCCCACATGGCATGTATGATGATTTTAATGAGCAGGATTTTGAAATCTTTGAAAGAATGAAAGACCGGATACGCAACTACTCAGTATTAAATGATACAGCGCTTATTTTCCCGACAGCATTTAAAGAACACATCGATCATTTTTTAGTGAGAGAAGCAGCGATACAAGTTTCAAAAGAGCCAACTCTTGAAAGAAAGGCAACATTTTATTTCCAGGAGGATAAACCATACGGCGGTATTGCAACTGAAGTAGAGCATGAGCGCATCAATACTTTTATCAATGAAAATAAACTCCATCCAAAAACATATATATGCGATCCGGAGAAAGTAATTGATCTCGCATTTAAATACTATATCAGCCAGGTAGAAGAAGTGTACAAAACTGGTATAAGAGAAAGGGCTCGTTCTTTGCAGGAATCAACGCAGGTTAATTCTCCCTGTGACAGGTTATATGTTTATAGAAATAAGTAAAATACTGTGATCAGCAATACTGTTGTTCGTATCAGTGAGATTGATCCGCTTTAAATTTTATACGCAAACGGTTGCTTCTTTTTCCAGGCATTTGTTTAATTACATTCGCTATAGATTGCCTTGCTCATTATCAATAGTAAATATGAAGTTGCTGCTCATCATTCCAATTTTTAAAAATAAAATTACATGGCTGATCATTATAGCCGCTTTGCTGCAAACTTCTAACACTATATGCTTTGCCCAGGATGTGAATGAGCTTAAGCTAAAAGATTTTCGACCGGTCTCTATTTATAAAATCCCACAAACAAAAATTGAAAAAGCAAAATATCCGGTGATGGATTTTCATTCGCATGACTATCCAAAAAATGATGCAGAAGTGGATCAATGGGTAAGAACAATGAATGAAGCCGGCATTGCAAAAACAATGATCCTGACTTATACTACAGGCGCTTCATTCGATTCTATTGTTACAAAGTATGCACGCTACAAAGACAGGTTTGATATCTGGTGCGGTTTTGATTATACCGGCGCAGATCAACAGGGTTGGTCTCAAAAAGCTATGGCTGAATTGGAAAGATGTCATAAAAAAGGAGCTAAAGGTGTTGGAGAATTAGGTGATAAAGGTTTGGGGGAATTATATTCTAAACCAACTCCCGGCTATGGAATGCATATTGATGATCCCCGAATGAACCCGTTGATCAAAAGATGCGGTGAGCTGCACATGCCCATCAGCATTCATGTTGCTGAAGATGCATGGATGTATGCAAAACCTGATTCAACAAATGATGGCCTCATGAATGCTGCTGAATGGAATGTTGACCTTACAAAAAAAGGATTGCTCGGTCATGATGAATTAATCAGGACTTTAGAGAATGCCGTACGGGATAATCCAAAAACAACTTTCATCGCCTGCCACCTTGCAAATACCTGTGCAGATTTGAGTATGCTTGGTAAACTATTTGACACATACTCCAATCTATTTGCAGATATCGCTGCACGCTATGGTGAAATTGCGCCAATCCCAAGATTTGTTCATGCCTTTATGGAAAAGTATGCTGACAGGATTGTATACGGAACAGATATGGGACCGACCAGCAAAATGTATCAGGTTACCTTTCGAATTCTTGAATCGGCTGATGAACATTTTTATGAGCTCGACATGTTCGGCTATCACTGGCCGTTATACGGGCTTGCGTTAACCGATGGAACGCTTAAAAAGATATACAACGAAAACGGGAGAAAGATAATGAGACAGTAGTCTCTAAATAATATTACAGAAGCTGTAAGTAGTATTTATATTTTCAATTTGATTTAGTCCTTCCAATAATAATAGCAACGACGTATGAAACAACTAAGGCATTTTATAGTATTCATTCTGCTCTTTACAAACTTGTATGTTTCTGCTGGTGATATTAAAGACTTTGGGGTGCATTTTAAATTGTCGCAGCACAAGGTGGTTGGTGAGGACACCAACCACGGCCCAGCCTCGGTCGGTGTCCCCACCGACCGAAAACGGGAGCGACAATTTGAAATGCACCCAGACTTTGAGAAACACTTTAAGCTGATGCCGCTGCCTCAGAAGATCGAGCTATTAAATGGGCATGGGCTTACCGCTTCATCTCTCCGCTCTATATTTTTACAAGGCATCTCAACCAGGCCTGTACTAAATGGCGTATTAGCAAATTTGCCACTATCCCAAAAAACCGGTGCCGGC
>JBDSAP010000370.1:0-3323 GCA_039922055.1 Ferruginibacter sp. | reverse complement strand
ACAGCGGTTTCTTGTAAAAAAGATTTTTTAAACCAGGAGCCAAAGGGGCAATACAATGAGGCTACCACCTGGAAGGATCCCTCATTAATCCAGGCTTTTGTAAATAATATTTATCATGGTATTCCACATGGGTTTAGCAATATTATGATGTCTTCGCTGGTGGACGAGTCTGTTTACAATGCACAGTTCGGCGAACAAAATGCAGTTAAAAGTCTTATTACCCCTGGCGACCTCATTGTATTTGACCTTAACTATTGGACTGGCAAAAGGCAACGCTATATGAGCTGGGAAAATGAATTCAGGCATATCAGGGCAACCAATATATTTTTTCAAAATATTGATGGCGCACCTATAGAGGATGCAGCCGTAAAAAGCAGGATGAAAGGGGAGGTCTATTTTTTACGTGCACATTTGTATCACAACCTCGTCTCTATTTACGGGGGCGTGCCAATTTTATCAAAAGCTTACGCACTTACCGATAATTTTGATGCGCCACGTGATAGCTATGATAATTGTATCAAATTTATTGTTGGCCAATTAGATTCTGCGGCAGCCCTGCTGCCGCTGGCTCAAACAGGAGATAACCTGGGGCGGCCAACCAAAGGTGCGGCCCTTGCTTTAAAAGCAAGGGTGTTATTATATGCGGCAAGTGATTTTTATAACAGCAACGGATCATGGTCAGGAAGTTTTGCTCAAAAAGAGTTAATCGGATATACCGGCGGTGATAGAACGGCCCGTTGGACAGCAGCTAAAACTGCAGCTAAAGCAGTAATAGATTTAGGGGTTTATAGCTTATATAAAGACGGCGCACCACCTGCAACTGCTGACGAAGCCACAAAGAATTATGCTGATATTTTTTTACAACGCTCCACATCGGAAGATATTTTTGTCCGTTATTTTACGCCTGCAACAAATGAAGATTGGGACGGTTACAATCCTGGTCTATACAATACGCCGAACGGCTGGCATGGTTGGGGCAGCAATTGTCCTACCGGGCAAATGGCAGATTCTTATGAAATGATAGATGGCATTCCGTTCAACTGGAATAACCCCGTCCATAAAGCTGCTCCATATATGAACAGGGATCCCCGTTTCTATGCTACCATTAATTATGACGGTGTTAAGTGGCGTGCCAGAAATGACAATGCCGCAATAGCCAAAGACCCTGTCGGTATTATACAAACAGGATATTTTTTAAAACCTGATGGAACTTCTATAGGCGGTCTTGATACGAGAAATAGCATATTAGAAGATTGGAATGGAACATATACTGCTTACTATCTTAAAAAATTTCTTGTACCGTCAATAGAGTCGCAGTTTGTGAAGCAGGACCTGCCCTGGCGATATATACGCTACACAGAAGTTGTGATGAATTATATAGAAGCGCTGATTGCTTTAGGAGAAGACGCAGAGGCAAAATTGTGGTTGAATAAGATAAGAAGACGTGTTAAAATGCCGGATATTACCGAAAGTGGTACTGCGTTAAGAGACCGTTACAGGAACGAACGCAAGGTTGAATTAGCATTTGAAGACCACCGCTTCTTTGATGTGCGCCGCTGGATGATACCAGACCAGGCTTATACAGATGCCAGAACGGTAGAGATTGTCTATCCGTCAAATGCGAGCGGTACCCCGGTAGGAACCACCGTATATAACCCAACTGGTTTTCCAAGCTTAAGAAAACCTGGTACAACTGTGGGCATTGGTCAGCAAAGAGCGTGGCTGCCGAGATTTTATTTATTGCCAATTAAAACTGATGAATTGAACAGAAACAATAAACTGGTTCAGAACCCATTGTATTAATTAAAAGAGTAGCTTTTTTCCCCCAAGGATCTCCATCCTATCTTCGCCTGGCAAGCAGTCGTGTTTTGGTACAGGGGCCTTTTTATTGAAACATTAAGGCCCCTTTTTTATTAATTTATTCGTGAACGGGTCTTTATTTGGCACTATCCCGGCAAAAAGCATTTTTAAAATCATTTTTAAACCGCTACTAAGTACATTCACAAAATTGAATTATATCTAACTGCTATTTTTGTTCAAATTTTTTAAAATGGTTTTTAAAATTTCTTTATTCAAACGAACAGCTCTTCATCCAATGTTTCTCTTGTGTTTTACCGGCGCCTTGTATAGTCAAAAAACATTAATCCCAATAGAAACAAAAAACACCGCGGTAGTGCTGCAGACAAACAGCGACAAAAACCTCCTGATGGTGTACCTCGGAACCAAACTAAAAAGTGCAGAAGAGTATGCCCATATACCAAATATGTATACAAGGGGAGATGATTATTCAGGCATCATCAATTCTGCATACACGCCATCAGGTTCAAGAAATCTTGTAGAACCCGCTATTACCGTAACCCACGCCGATGGCAATACTTCACTTGATCTGAAATATGTTAGCCATTCACAAACAAAAGAGGATAATAATATTACATTAACTACCATTAAGCTGGCAGATCCCGTTTTTCCTTTCGAAGTAATATTGTACTACAAAACATATAACGATGAGAATGTAATTGAACAATGGTCCGAGATAAAGCATTCGGAAAAAGGAAATGTGCTTTTGCAAAAAATGGCTTCCGCTAACCTGTACATTCCCGGAGATGCGTTCTGGTTAAAACAATATCATGGAGATTGGGCCAGGGAAATGCAGCCAGAAGAAACAAAGCTAACTCATGGAATAAAAGTATTGGATTCAAAATTGGGCACAAGAGCACATCTGTATCAGCCACCGACATTTGCCATATCTATTGATAAACCAGCCACGGAAGATGAAGGGAAAGTATTGTATGGTTCAGTAGAATGGTCGGGGAATTTTCGTGTAGACCTTGAAGTAGATCCTTTAAATAATCTTCGCCTGATAGCAGGAATAAATAATCACGCATCTGACTATTCATTAAAGCCTGCGGAAATTTTTACAACGCCTGCTTTTCTATACACTTTTTCTGATAAAGGCAAAGGAGAGGCCAGCCGTAATTTGCAACGGTGGGCAAGAAAATACCGCATCCTTGATGGCAATGGCTCCCGACTTACTTTGCTGAATAATTGGGAAGCCACTTTTTTTGATTTTAATGAACAGAAACTTGCTGAGCTTATAAAGGATACAAAAAAGCTGGGGGTAGACTTGTTCTTATTAGATGATGGATGGTTTGGTAACAAGTATCCGCGTAATAATGACAACGCAGGTCTTGGAGACTGGCAGGAAAATCGAACAAAACTTCCGAGCGGCATTGGTTATTTGGTAAATGAAGCAGAGAAAAACCAGGTGAAATTTGGTATATGGATAGAACCGGAAATGGTAAATCCTGCAAGTGAATTATATC
>JBDSAP010000369.1:0-8655 GCA_039922055.1 Ferruginibacter sp. | reverse complement strand
GCCAATTACCCGTGAACTGGAGGAACATGAAGCACTATTTTCAAATCGAAAAATCCGTGAAGTTTTGGGGTTCAGAGAACAACATAACTGGCGGAAATATTTGAAAATGGGGTAATTACTTTGTTTGGTAAGTCTAATAAAATGTTGACATATCACTTACATCGTTGTTTGATATGATGCGCAGATATAAAGCATAGTCTACCAACAAATGAGATTTTAATATTGTTGATTGTTAGTACGCCAAACACGAGCTATGCGGCATGCCAATAATGGCGTAGCAGTATATCTACTTCACTTAATGGTTGGGTCGAAATTAAACCCCAACAGTCCTTTCTTGAACGACACAACAAGCGTGTCAGATGCTTTTATATTTATGTTCTCTGTCGCTTTAATAAGTTGGTTAGCCTGAATACTACTTTTTATATCGTTGTCCCAAAGAAGTAAGTTTTTATTGTCGTCAACATAAACAACCTTATATGATTTGTCAACAGTTTCTTTTTTTGAAAGCTTGTTAAGAAACAATGTCGTTGATAAAAAAATTGAGTCAAACAAAAAGAATAATGTCAAACCCATAAGTCCAAGGCCAACAAATAAGTAAAAAATGTCTGTTATTTTCTTTAGCTGTCTAAGCTCGAATAATAAAAGAATTACCAAAAAGATGACCTCTGCCCATAGTAACACAATATGCGATTTGTGTTTTATTTCTTCAATGTCGGGTCGTAAGTAGCGGCTTTCTTGATTTGGAATAAAAAAGAATAACAGCCCTGTCAAAACCAACAGAATAATAATATTGAAACGATATTTCTTTAGGAGGTCAATCATATTGCTGTTAACGTTCGAATATTTGCAGGGAATTCATTGCTTGTTCTGCCCGGAACAAATGCTGATTGAAAAATTGAATTTGAAGATAACAACTAAAAGCCAAATTATTAACGTCCAGCCGAAACTGAATCTGATAGCGAACTACAGCCGAATACAACAACGTCCAACCCTGCTTTTGCAAATACTTTTGTTGGTGGCAGGTTTATTTCTTGTCGAACAGTTTGCTTTCCATTTCAAATACTTTGTTCGCCTCAAAGTAGTATGTCTTTAATTCTCCTTCTTCTGTTTTCACTTCCATTTTGTCGCAAGTGTTTTTGCCACCGTTACTTATACTTTGTTTTTGCAAGTCAGCACCGAGCATATTTAATATAAAGTATTCCTCTTCAATTTGAATTACGTGCCAACCTGTTTCACAAGTCTTGCCGTCTCCACTTCTCGTAATTGAGTATAAAAGTCCAAACTCGATGTCGTGATATTTGTTTCTGTTTGTTGTGTCGCCAAGAATTTTATAAGTCTGCTGCAAATACTTGTGAGCAAATAAGCTTGTGTAGTCAATACTCAGCATTGCTTTTGTAAGTCTAACCACATTGTTATAGCTTTTACTTTTTATTTCAGCATAAACTTGTTTTTTCAGACTGTCATAATTTGTACTTTTTTTACTAAACTGTTTGCTCTCTAAAAAACTGTTTCTAAAATCAACATAGTCAATGTCAATCTTTCCTTCTTCAAGCTGTTTTACATAATTGGAATATTTGTCGTTGAAGTTTGGAACTTCAATTTTAGTGTCTTGCCCAAAGGCAAATACAGTTTTAGAAATTAAAAAAACTGTCAAAAAATAAAATCTATATTTTGTCATAATTTGTCTGTTTAGGGTGCATCTGCAAAACTTGCCACCAACATTCGTATTGTCGTATTAGAAGTAATATCAGCTTTTTTATTTAATCGGAAATCAACAAACTCATATTGGCAATTTTGAATTGTCAGTTGCGGCAATCTGCCAATCAGTTTCTCTCTTTTGCATATTTCATCGCACGGAACTTCAACTCCATTGCAGAGAGCCGGTTGGGAAATTAAGGCATCGAAGAAAAAAATAATGGAAAAGATATTCAGCCTTAAACTATACTTTTCAAGGATAAATTAGTGACTTTATACTTCGCTCCATAAAGATAAAAAGTACAAGAGCCGATAGCTATCGGCTGCGATCCCGATAAAAGATCGGGACTGGCTGCCACTGAAGTTAAATAGTAGTACTTCTGCCTGGCTCATAAAAAAAATCAACTCACGATTTTGCTGCTTGTATCCCTACTTCTCAATCAACCGCAGCACATAACTATAACTGTATTTCTTCTCCAGCAAACGATAGGGCTCGTGCGGCAAAGCGCCCCAGCTATTGTCTCCACCTACGCCACGTTGCTTTAAATCTACATGCAAATAAACTTCTCTACGGGGCTTCACGTCGATCCAATGTTGTTGCTTTTTTGTGTCGCCGGGGTCAAGGTCTTCATCCTTGTTATTGATGGCGCTAAAACATACAGGCTGTATGCCTTCCACCAACAAACCGCTGCCGTCTTTATTGGTGAGGGTGAGCCACCGTACGTCCGTTTTATAGCCAGTCTCCTGCGGACGGATGTAATTTATTGTTGCCTGGTTTTCTACCTCGTCTTTATACAAACCAATAAAGGATGCTGTATTTCTGTCACTGTAATTCTCAAACGGACCACGGCCATAATAATTAAGATTATTGTACTCAGCCGGCAACTGCATCCGCATACCAAACCTGGTAAGTTCAGGAAGATTTCTACCCGTTAAATCGATAGACGCGGTTACTTTAACAGAGCCATCATTTTGTATTAGATACTCCACCGTGTATGGCACTTGAATGCCCCTCAATTCATACTCCACTTTAATTGCTAATCCGTTGGCCGTTTGTTCACCAACGGTGATGTTTGTCTTCCTTATATTACTATGTGCATTGCGCCAAATGCCGAGCTGGCCGGGCATGTTATTGCCAAAGTCATTGTCTGTAGGCGCCCGCCAAAAATATGGCTCAGGATACTCGTTAAAAATACGAGTGTTGTTGCCCAGGCCATAACGGTGGATCCTACCATCATTTAAACTGATAATACCTGTAATGTTGCCGGCAGTAAACGTAACATTGCCGCTATTTTTTGTAACCTTTAAAGTGCCTGCTGTAGCAGGTGATTTTGCAAAATAATCGCCAGCCGTTTTAAACTGCTCTCTTGCAATTTCATGGCCAGCTTCTAACAAGGCAGTTGGCTTTTTGATAAAGGCATACACATTGAGGTAGAATTCTGAGCCCTCGGCTGCTTTGAACATTGGAATATTTAGGGCGATATCTTTTTGCTGATGAGGTGCAATACTCACGGCAAAAGTATCTTCCTTTACCACTTCACCATTCTTCACCAGTTGCCATTTAAAACTGTATTGATCCAGGTTAGTAAAGTCAAAAAGATTCACCACCGTGATCAATCCCCTGGCAGCATCTTTTGACTTGAATAAAATATTTTGGTACACTTTCTTCACTTCATCCAGGCCGGGGTGCGGTGACCTGTCTGAAGCAACCAATCCGTTGGCACAAAAATTTTCGTCGTTTTGCAAGGCATAGCCGCCAAGGTCGCCACCGTAGGCCCACCAGGTTCTGCCGTCTGGCGTGGTCTGTTTAAGACCCTGGTCAACCCAATCCCAGATAAAGCCGCCCTGCATTTTTTTATTGCTCATAATTACGTCCCAATACTCCTGGAAGTTACCATTGCTGTTGCCCATGGCATGCGAGTATTCACACATGATAAAAGGTCGTTTCTTGTCAGAAGCTGCATAAGATTTCATGTAGCCCATACCCGGATACATCGGGCAAACAATATCCGTATTGAACTCTTCACCCGCAGATTCAAATTGTACAAAACGCGTATTGTCTCGTTGCTTGATCCATTTGTAGGCATCTTTAAAAACAGGGCCATTGGCATTCTCATTGCCTAGCGACCATAAAATAACTGAGGGATGATTTTTATCTCTTTCCACTAAATTATAAATGCGGTGCAAAAAAGATGGCGCCCATTCGGGCAGATGTGCCGGATGCTTTGTGGTATCGATCCAACCCTGTAAAGCTGCACCCATTCCATGTGTTTCTATATTGGCTTCATCCACCAGGTACATGCCGTATTGGTCGCACAGCTTGTACCATAGCGGATCGTTTGGATAATGGCTTGTACGCACCGCGTTGATGTTGTATTGCTTCATCAACCGGATGTCTTTTGTCATCAGTTCTTTTGATGGCACATGACCTTCAATTTCATCATGCTCATGGCGGTTAACACCATGCACCAACGTGGCAACGCCGTTGATAAACAATTGAGCATCTTTAATCTCAACTTTTCTAAACCCTGTCTTTGCTCCAGTCACGGTCAGCACCTTACCAGTTGCATCTTTCAGCGTGATGACACAGTTGTAAAGGTTGGGGCTTTCTGCACTCCACTTTGCCGGATTTTTTACCGTACCGGCAAAGTTGATTGTTTGTATGCTATCTGTTGCAAGCGTAACTTTTTGCTGTTTACTAAATACAGTTTTACCATTGTTATCCTGCACTTCCACCAATACAGATGCAGCCTTAGCTGTATTGCCGGCAAACTGCCGGAGGTCGACCGCAGCACTAAACAGGCCATTTGTATAGCTTGCATCGAGGTCGCTTTTTATAAAAAAATCCCACACGGCAAGCTTTGGTAATGCATATAAAAACACGTCTCTTTCTATACCACTGATGCGCCAGAAATCCTGGTCCTCCAGGTAGCTTCCATCATGCCAGCGAAACACCTGTACAGCCAATAAATTATTGCCTTTTACAAGATATTTGCTGATGTTGAATTCAGCCGGGGACTTCGAATTTTTGGTCATACCTACGGGTTGCCCGTTCACATACACAACGGCATAACCTGTGATAGAACCAAAGTGCAGTAACACTTCGTTGCCATCCCAACTATCGGGTACGGTAAATTGTTTACGGTATGTTCCCACCGGGTTGTCCTCACCAATGAAGGGTGGATTTTTTGGAAAAGGATAAACAATATTTGTATAAATAGGAATACCAAAACCCTTCAGCTCCCAATTGGATGGCACCGGGATACTGCTCCATTTGCTTTCATCTAAACCTGGTTTAAAAAAGTCCATGGAGCGGTTAGCATACTTATCTGTGTAAATGAATTTCCACGTGCCGTTAAGCGATTGATAAAATGGTGAACGGCTATAATCATCAGTCTTCACATCATCGGTATTGGCAAAACGCATGGAAGTAACATGCGGCCTTTCTTTGTTGATCTCAACAAGAGCAGGATTTTCCCAATCATTTTTTTGTTGGGCATAGCAAACATTTAACAGCAATAGAGCACAAATAAAAATTGATTTCATATCCTTATGATTTTTGTAATGCCGGGATTTTCGACAATAGAACTCTTTCTTTCGGAAATTGTAGTAGCGAAGCCCTGG
The DNA here is from genome assembly GCA_039922055.1 of Ferruginibacter sp. Classification (GTDB taxonomy): domain Bacteria; phylum Bacteroidota; class Bacteroidia; order Chitinophagales; family Chitinophagaceae; genus Ferruginibacter. The sequence continues at coordinate 3,336 of JBDSAP010000369.1, read as the reverse complement.
CTTGTTTTACGGGAAGCATTAAATGTATTCCAATTATTATTGATTAAGTATAAAGAGTACAATGGTAGCATTTACCTTCGGGCAGCGGAGTGTGGCATTACCTGGTTTATTGTTTGAAAAGTATGAAGGTAAAAGCAACGTCCGGAGAAAAAAAATTAAATTGAAAAGAAGGGGAAAATCTTGCGAAAGCAAAAGATATATAAAACCAAATAAATTTTCTATTTAAAAAGAAATCAAAAAGGTATATTATTAACAATCCCTCAATCATAGCACCTGCATTGAATTTTTTGTTGCTTGCCGTTCTTTGCAATAGATCGTATTTAAATAAGTTGCGAATTATGATTTCATTTCAAGCTGTGCGGCATGTCAACAATAGCGTATCAATACTTTTGTTGGGCGTTCGTTTTTCTATTCTACAAACTTTGAAATCCAGAAAAAATAAATTAGACCTAAAATCAATAATTCAGTTATCCAAATTTGTAAAGTTTTATTCTTAAAAATAAGGTTTGATAATAAGGTCAAAGCCTAAGAGTATTCCAATTACTGGCACAAGCATTATCACTCCTAAAAAGCTCCAGCCTCCAGAACTTTCAAGTCCTGCATAACTAATAATCACTCCTATAATTGAAAAGGCTATTCCTAAAACCGCCGGCGAAAAAATTCTAAACCAGTCTTTTTTTGTTTCATTTTCTGCCATTCAACAATATTAGTTTTTGTCAATGTAAATAACTGTTGAACTGTCAGAAGTTATGTCAACATTTTTAGTCTGGTAGCCTTTCTTAGTTAACACAACCATCATTTGCGTGCAACGCCTAAGTCCACCTGAAATGCCATTTAGTTCAAAAGTGCCGTTATATCAATTTGAGTATTTTGTTCAGTCCTGCCCTTTTTTTAATTTTCACACTGTGAATTGGCTGTTTCATTCGATTATAAGTAGGAATAGCGATAAAATTGATTCGGTTTGATACGATTATATACGATTTTGAGTCGGAAAGGTGGCAATCATCAGTAACAGAAATTAAGACAGGTTCAGTTAGCTGATAGGCCCTAAATTATTTGTTATCAAGTAAATCATCAAATCATTTCTAATTATATCAAGAGAAGCAGGCAAAAACGACAGCCAAATGAGTGTGCCATTGGCATTATGAGAGCAGGATCTTATTTTGAACTAACAACACTATACGCATTAAAAAACCCCCTCAAAGAGGGGGCTCAGTGCCCACGAAAGGAATCGAACCTTCACGCCCTTGCGAACGGCAGATTTTGAGTCTGCTGCGTCTACCAATTCCGCCACATGGGCCTTAATTAACGGGTGGCAATATTACATCAATCACCCAACCTGTCCAAAATACGATGTAAATATTTTTTCTTAAAATAATAGTCCTTCACCTTTAAAAGGCTCTCCGTGCTGACCGTGTTGTCATCATAATTTTCAACAATATCTTTAATTTCTTCGTACAGGGTGTTCTCTAATTCCGCCACTTCTTTCCTGAAATCATCGGGATCTTCTTCCAGCAACTTCTCATTCATTTCCATCATCTCCATTAAAAAATCGGGAGGCAGTTGATACTTTTCTTCTTCTTCCAGTAGCCCCTTTAATTGTAAAACATATTTGATTGTTTGGTCAGGTTGCTGCAATACTTTAAGCGCCTTATTGATGGTGGAAGAAATTTCCAGGGCATCTTTTTGTTCATCCTCGTCTGCATTTGTATAGAAATCAGGATGATGTTTTTTTTGTAGCTCAAAATATTTTTTTGCAAGCGATGATCTGTCGGCCTGTAAGCTTACAGGCAAATCGAATAATTCAAAATAATTCATTGTGCAAAGATACCTGCCGGTATTTAAAGCTTCAAGGGTAATGTAATTTTTACTTTGCGGTTAATGAGTGTCGGCCTGAAAACAATATATTGCAACAAAATTTTACGATTGATGCTAAGGATAGGACTAATCAGGGAAGGAAAGGTGCCGGGGGATAGCCGGGTGTCGCTTATTCCTTCACAATGTAAATGGCTGCATAAGAATTTTCCGGATATAAAAGTGGTGGTGCAACATAGCAAGATCCGTTGCTACAGCGATAAGGAATACCAGGCGGCAGGTATAGAAGTAACTGAAGATATGAGTGGCTGCGATGTATTAATGGGAATAAAAGAAGTGCCTGTAGAGATGCTGTTGCCCCGAAAAACATACCTGTTCTTTTCTCATACAAAAAAGCTGCAACCCTATAATCAAAAGCTTATTAAAGCCATTGTTGAAAAAAATATCACACTGATAGATTATGAGTGCCTGGAGCATGAAGATGGTACCCGTATCATTGGCTTTGGATTTTTTGCGGGCATTGTTGGCGCTCACAATGGGATGATGGCTTATGGTAACCGCACCGGTCTGTTTAGGTTGCCAAGAGTAAATACCGTGAATAGTTTTCAAAAGCTGATCCACTGTTATTTTGGGCTGAAGGTTCCCAACCTGAAAATAGCTGTAACCGGCACTGGCCGGGTGGCTCATGGAGTGCTCGAGATCATGAACCTGCTTGGTATACATGAAGTAGATGCGGATGAATATAGGGAGCGTGAATTTACTTACCCGGTATATGTGCACCTGAAGGGCAACGATCTTTATGCCGATAAAGAAACAGGTAAATACAACCGCGAAGATTTTCACAATCACCCTGGAAAATTTATTTGCAAGTTCCCCGAATTTATTCCTTTTACGGACATACTCATCAATGGTGTTTATTGGGATAAGGGTGTACCGCGTTTGTTTGAATTGGAGGATATGAGCAAGCCCGATTTTCGCATGCATACTATTGCAGATATAACTGACGACCTGCATGGGTCGGTACCTTGTAACGTTGGCGATGGAACTATTGATAATCCCATTTATGGGATTGATAAAAAAACTTTTGAGCTCACTGCACCCTATTTACCAACTTCAGTGGATGTGATGGCGGTAGGTAATTTGCCCAACGAATTGCCAAGGGATGCAAGCAGGTATTTTGGCGAACAACTAATCAAATTTGTGTTGGATGATTTAAGGAAGGGCGGTAGTGAAACGATTGAAAAAGCTACCATTGTAAAAGATGGTCACCTTACTGAAGGCTATGCTTACATGAGTGAATATGCGCTCAGTTCATGAGGCTTACAAGTGCAGGTAGTAATCTTTTAAAATCTCTTTGAATGCGGTAGTATAAGCACCATCGTTATTTTTTATCGCCAGTTCTTCTTCAATGATATCTTCAGTTTTTTTTCTTGTAAAATAAAGGATCGTTCTAAACCATGCATGATTAACTGTATGCTGAAATAAAACTTTTTCTTTAAGATAGAATGGTTGTTTTTCTGC
>JBDSAP010000368.1:0-26121 GCA_039922055.1 Ferruginibacter sp. | reverse complement strand
AATGCTGATACAAAGACAGATTTTGATACACAGATGAGCGGCCTGGAATTCTCAACCGGTTTCGAAATGGATGAGAATGAAAAGGGTGAATGGGTGATTACTTACCTGGTGCCCGGCGGGCCTGCATGGCGTAATGGAGAATTGCATAAAGGCGATGTGCTGTTAAAAATAAAGTCAGGCAATAAGCCTGAACTGGACCTGGCAGATGCAAGCACAGAACAATTGGGGAGAATTTTAGAAAGCAGCAGCAATGAAAAGATCACCATTACCGTGCGAACCATAAGTGGCGCTCAAAAGGTGGCCGTTTTAAGTAAGGAAAAAATTACCAATGAAGAAGGCGTAGTGAAAAGCTATATTTTAACTGGTGCAAAAAAAATAGGCTATATCACCTTGCCCGGTTTTTATGTGAAGGAGGGAGATGAGGATAACAGCAATGGATGTTCTAACGATGTGGCAAAAGAAGTGGTGAAATTAAAAAAGGATTCCATTGCAGGGCTAATATTGGATCTTCGGTTTAACGGCGGTGGGTCATTATGGGAGGCGCTTGAATTGGCTGGTATTTTTATCAACGAAGGATCGTTGACGTCTACAAGAGATAAAGCCGGTAAAGTACATTTTTTAAAAGATCCGAACAGGGGCACGATCTATGATGGGCCGTTGCTGGTGATGGTGAATACGATGAGTGCATCCGCATCGGAGTTGGTAGCAGCAGTATTACAGGATTATCATCGTGCATTAATTGTGGGGAGCACAACTTATGGCAAAGGTTCCGCACAGGTTGTTTTGCCGCTGGATACCACCGGTAATTTTTCAAAGACGAAGAAGTATGATAGTTACGTGAAAGTGACCAACAGTAAATTTTATCGGGTTGATGGTTCTACTAATCAGTGGAAAGGGGTGATACCTGATATTGAATTGCCGGATATGTATGCGATGGATAAGTTTAAGGAAAAGAGTTCGGTATCGGCGTTGCAGCCGGATATGTCCAAAGCTGCAATATACCAGCCGCTTCCTCCAATACCCTTTGCGCCCTTAAAGCTGAGCAGTAATGCAAGGGTAAGGTCGGACAGTTCTTTTCTGGCGATCACTAAATTTACAAGTTGGTACCATAGTATAGATGGTATAAGGATCATTCCTTTGCAATGGCCGGGTTATACGACTTACTACAAAAGAATCACAGAAATGTATAGCTCCATTGCCGGAGATATGAAAAACAAAAAGATCACTGTAACTAATAATGGTCTCGATCTAAAAGTGCCGCTGATCACCGATCAAAGTAAAGCAACCAACGATATAAACATACAGCGAATACAAACCGACAACTATATAGCCGAATCTTATAAAATAATGCAGGATTGGCTGAAATGAAAAGGTATATTTAATTTTATCCAAATTGAGTCACATAAAAAAACACTATGCAAAAATTCTCCTCTCTAATTATTCTTGTGGCGATGCTTTTCGTGTTCACTAAAACGAAAGGGCAGGACTTTTCGGATCCCGGCGCTTATATGAGTTATATCAGCCAGCAGCATCAAACAATTGCCAAAAGATATCTTGCTTATAACAGTGCATTTTCCCATAAAAAGAAAGCAAAAAAAGTAGAAGATCTGAAGTCGAAATTACTGGACGAGATAAACGAAAGCAGGATGAATATTGGTGGAATGCCTGCTTTTGAAAAAGATAAATCTTACCGGGATTCGGCTGTTTCTTTTATGAAATTATACTACAATGTTTTAAATGAGGATTATGACAAGATTGTAAACATGGAGGAAATAGCTGAGCAATCTTACGACTTGATGGAGGCCTACATGCTTGCTAAAGAAATGGTAGATAAAAAAATGGATGATGCCAGCGCTGCATTGCATGACGAAGAAAAGAAGTTTGCCGCTTCACACAACGTTAAACTTATCGAAGGCAAAAATGAAATAGACGATCTGATGAAACAAGTGGGCGAAACCGGGAGTTATTATAATCCCGTGTACCTGGTATTTTTTAAGAGTTATAAGCAGGAGGCATACCTGGTAGATGCAATTGAAAAAAAGAATATAAATGCAATAGAACAAAATAAAAATTCACTCTTACAATTTTCGCAGGAAGGCCTGGCGAAGCTTGGAAAGTTGGCTGCTTTTAAAGGCGATAATTCTTTGATCACAAATTGTAAACGCATGCTGGAATTTTACATAAAGGAAGCGACCGACAAAATACCGGGCATATCTGATTATTTACTGAAGCAGGAAGCCTTCACCAAAATGCAAAAAGATTTTGAACGAAAATCAGAGCCTACAAAAGATGAGGTCTCTACTTTTAATAAATCGGTGAAAGAGTTGAACAATGCAGTAAATGTTTATAACTCCAACAATAACTCACTCAATCAAAACCGGACCGACTTACTTAATAATTGGAATAGTGCGGTCGATACTTTTTTTGATAACCACATGCCGGTATATAATTAAGCTGAACTGCCTATCGATATTATATTAAACAAGGGATAACATAATGAAGAATTTTTTTTTGAACCCAGCAGCAGTTTTTCAATTAAGCTTCATTGGCGTCGCACTCTTGTACATTTTATCAATGAGGAGTAAAATACCAGGTCACTACTTTCTCCCTTGCGCAGTCTAAGTTTTCGGATTTACTCCGTACAATTTTTTAACTTGCAACAGAAATCGGTGGAAATCTTAACCTGAAAATATCGGATTTAAAAATACTGCCGGTCAGCCGGATTTTTTGTTCAAATATCATTTACCCGCTAACACCAACTTACAGGCAGATCGCCAGCATTTATATGAGAAAATACGAAGACACATATCGTCACAAAGGCCTGCGCCGGAAGCTGATCGAGATACTGCGAGACAAAGGCATTACAGATGAAAATGTATTAGCTGCCATGTCGAATATTCCCAGGCACTTTTTTCTTGACAGCGCTTTTGATGAGATCGCTTACGAAGACCGGGCATTCCCTATCAGTCAGGGACAAACGATTTCTCAACCATACACTGTGGCTTACCAAACACAATTGTTACAGGTAAGGCCTTACGACAAAATACTGGAGATCGGTACAGGCAGTATTTACCAGGCAACTGTGTTGGCTGAAATGGGAGTAAAGGTTTTTACCATTGAGCGCCAGAAGCAACTGTTTGAAAAAACAAGGACCTACATTTTTAAAAATAAATATCCAAACCTTAAATTCTTTTTTGGTGATGGATATGAAGGCCTGCCGACTTATGCCCCGTTCGATAAAGTTATTATTACCGCTGCCGCGCCTTTTATTCCACCTAAATTAATTGAACAGTTAAAGACCGGCGGTAAAATGGTAATACCGGTTGATGAAGATCAGCACCAACGTATGTTGCGCATTACTAAAAATACAGATGGTTCCACCAGTGAAGAAGGATTCCAAAATTTTTCTTTTGTTCCAATGCTTACCGGCAGAAACGGGTAATAAAGAGGTAAGTGTTTTGTGCATATTTTGTTGAGGGCTGCCTCGAACTCAGAAGCTAATGTTTAAAGAATATCACCAATGAAATTGTTTTCGAAGATCACATTTATTTGTAACCTCAGTTTTTTAGTTACGATCATTCTCCGCTATGTAGAGTTGAACAACAAGAAGCACAACGTCAATGATAATATTATTCCGCTGCCATATCTAACTGGCATACTGGTGATACTTGGCCAACTCTCGATATTCATCAACCTGTTATTTTGCCTGGTAGCTCTTGTGTTATTCCTTTCCAAAAAAGAAAAGCAAATGCCGGGAAGGCTGACTATATTTAATTTTATATTCCTGTTTGTACAGTTTTTCTATTTTTTATTTACATAGATAAAATGATCCATAACATCTTAAAAGACAGGCCCACCAAACTGTTCGTAATTTTCTCCGCTTTTTTTGTAGCAAATGCATTGATCGCAGAATGTATCGGCGGAAAGATTTTTTCGCTCGAAAAATTGTTTGGCCTGGAGCCTTCCAACTTTACATTATTTGGAGAAAAAGGACTCGCTTTCAACCTCACCTGCGGAGTGTTGCTATGGCCGCTTGAATTTGTGATGACAGATATTGTGAATGAATATTATGGTCCTAAAGCGGTACGGCGAATATCATTTACAGCCGTTGCATTAATACTGTATGCTTTTTTAATGTTTTATGTGGCAATGGGTGTACCCGGAGCGGACTTTTGGTATGGGTCAGGTGTGGAGTCTGGTATTCCCGATATGAACAAAGCATTTAACGGAATTTTCGGCCAGGGAATGTGGATCATTGCCGGCAGCCTTGTTGCATTTTTAGTGAGCCAGATTGTGGACGTAACCGTATTTCACAAAATAAAAAAGCATACCGGTGAAAAAAATATGTGGTTAAGAGCAACCGGCTCTACGCTGGTATCTCAATTAGTGGACAGCTTTATTGTGTTGTTTATTGCATTTAAAATAGGAAGGGGATGGAGCTGGCAACTCGTGCTGGCGATTTGTGTGGTTAATTATGTTTATAAATTCACGATGGCGATCATACTAACTCCCGTAATATATTTTGTTGAGAAAAGAATTGAAAAATATCTCGGCAGAGAAACAGCACATGCAATGAAGCAGGCGGCGATGGGGAATTCAGATGTCTGATGTCTGATGTATGATGTGTGATGTCTGATGATTTAATTATTTATTTTGCTGAACCTTCTGGTCTATATATTCTTGCCTGTCATCTTTATCTTTGCCTCTCCCGATTCATCAAGTTTATGCATCTGTATTGTGTGAAATAATTTTTCACTAATTTGAGTTTATACAACTAAATATTATTATGAAAATAATCGGATTGATCGGCGGCACTTCCTGGTATTCTACAATAGATTATTACAGGTACATAAACGAGGGGATCAACCAACGTCTTGGAGGACATGCTTCAGCCAAGATCCTTTTGTATTCTGTCAATTTTAGTGAGATAGTACCCCTTACGGTAAAAGGAGACTGGGACGGCATTGCTGATATAATAATTGATGCGGCAAAAAGGTTGGAGTTGGCCGGTGCGGATTGCGTGCTTTTATGTGCCAACACCATGCACCTGAATGCTGTAAAAGTGCAGGCAAGTATTAGTATTCCGCTTATTCATATTGCGGATGTTACGGTAAGCGCAATAAAAGCGCAGGGCCTTGGCGGGGTGCTGCTGTTGGGCACAAAGTATACCATGCTTTCAGACATCTATTTGACACGACTTCGGGAGAATGGAATAGAACAATTTATACCAGGTAATGACGACTTGGAACTGGTGAATTCCAGTATATTCGACGAATTAGGAAAAGGTATCATTTCCCCACAAACAAAGCACGAGTATTTGCGCATTATCGATCAATCGGTATCCCTCGGAGCAAAGGGGATTATTATGGGGTGTACCGAAATTCCCCTTTTGCTACAGCCAGGGGATTGCAGCCAGCCTTTGCTTGATACCACCCGGCTGCATTCTGCCGCAGCAGTGGATTTCGCCCTTGGATAACAATCTTTTTTTGGTTTTTTCTTGCCCTAACTTTGGTAACTTTAATAGGTATTTAAATTTTTTCCATGTTAAGACAGGCTTACGCCGTGGTTGTTTTTTTGTCGCTTGCTGCATGTTTCACTTTAGATGTTTATGCGCAGGATCCGTCAGGGGAAAGGGATACATTTTTTCTCAGTAAGAGAAAAGGTATATGGGGAAGATTAGGCAAAAGCATGAGTAGAGATCCAGCCGGTCCGGATGCTATTAAGATTGCCAACCCTTACATGGTTCATACCGGGAAAACCATTCGCTTCATCAGAATTCTTAGTCTTGGTTTTGAAAGAAATCTTTATGATACCAGTACTTACCGGAACAGTTTCGGTGCCATAATTGCAAATGCATTTCATAAAAATACCAGGGAAAATGTGATCCTCAACAATCTTTTCTTTCGGGAAGGCAGTAAGTTGCAGCCGTACCTGCTGGCCGATAATGAACGTCATTTAAGGGAACAGGTATATATACAGGATGCCCGTATTTTGGTAGAGGCTGTAAGCGGCAGCACCGACCTGGTTGATGTAACGGTTATCACAAAAGATGTATTCTCCATTGGAGCTGCTGGTAGCCTGTCCGGCGTAAAGCGTGGCAGGCTCGCCGTAAGAGAGGAAAATTTTAATGGCACTGGATCGAAAATAGCCCTAAGTACGTTTTATGAAAAAACAAGGCATCCCAAATGGGGATACGGCTTCGAGTATATCAAGAGAAATATCAAAGGATCCTTTATTGATTGGAAGGTTGGCTTCCAAAATTACCGACCGGCTTTCAATAGCGGCAGGAGCGAAGAAGTATATATGTATACTAGCTTTGAAAAACCGCTCGTATCACCTTATATCCCGTGGGTAGGAGCCCTGGATCTTTCCATCAATAAAACAACCAACGCTTACCTGGGAGACTCATTATACAAAAGTGATTTCAGGTATAGCTATGTTAATACCGATGGGTGGTTTGGATACAATTTTGGGAGCAGGCATTTGATGTATAAAAACGTGTCAGACCGGTTGCGAAAATTGATCGCGGTAAGGGCCATGCACCTTCGTTTTGACCAAATGCCCGGTCAAAGCTTACTTGGATACGATTATCGTTATGCAAATATTGCCGCTGTTTTGATGGCCTTTAACGTATTTAAACAAAATTTTTACCGTACTAATTTCATTTATGGCTTCGGCAGAAACGAAGATGTACCCGAAGGTTTTAGCGCTTCAGTAATTGGGGGCTGGACAAAAAAAGAAGAAAGAAAGCGGGCATATTATGGCCTCGATTTACTGCACAGTCATTTCAACAAGAAGGGGTTTTATAGCACTTATACATTGAGATTTGGAGGTTTTTCCTATAAGAACAAAATGGAGGATGTGGACCTGCTCTTAAATGTGGATCATTTCACCCGGTTGAAAAAGCTGGGCAGTAAATGGCTGAACCGGAATTTTTACAGTGTCGGAATTACCAAGCAATTAAGTCCAAGACTAAACCAGCCTTTGTTACTCAATAGCATTTTTGGGTTACCATATTTTAGGTACAGTGACGTTAATGCCGATTTCAGGGGCACCCTAAAAGGAGAAGGCGTATTTTTTAATATGAACAAGATATGGGGCTTCCGGTTGGCGCCGTTTATTTTCGGAGATATGTGTATGATAACGCCGAGTCGAAAATCAATAAGCAAAAGTGAGTTATACAGTGCCTGGGGAGCTGGTATTCGCACACGTAATGAAAACCTGATCTTTGGCACCATTGAACTGAGGGGTTATTTCTTTCCAAGACCCGTTGCTGGCATGCATGGGGCGAAAGTGGAGATAAGCTCAAATATCAGGTTTAAATACAATAGTACCTTTATCAAAAAACCTGATTTTGTTATCCCCAATTGAGGCAAAAAAAATATTTTAGAAAATGATTTTTGTAAGTAATAAGCTATTACTTTGCAAAACAAAATAGCCCTCCCGTAGAAACGGAAGGACTTTAACGATTGCTTGCTATATGAAAATCTTTATTTTTCTTTTGAACTGAGAACTCAGTTTACAATCCGCACATTTAATTTGTGCACCTGCTAACGATTGATTGCCTTTTTTAACGATTGCCTGCTTTATGTATTAGTTGCACGCCTTTCTTAACACAAAAGTAAGGCGTGCATTTTTACTCTCATATTCAACTTATGAGTGTTTTTATTATGCTAAAAGCTGGTTTATTAAAATGAAATCCCCTTTGGCACTACATTTTAGGAAAATTTATTAATGATGTCCACCCGATTTACTGATACGTTATTTCATCTAATTAAAACACTTGAAAAGGCCGAAAAAAGAAATTTCAAACTATTTATTAAAAGAAGCTCAGGTAATGAAGACCTTAAGATCATAGAATTATTTGATGCTCTTGATAAATTGACGGAATACGATGAAAACCTTTTACTAAAGAAACTTTCCTCCATAAAAAAGCCGCAGTTATCTAACACCAAAGTACATCTCTACAAGCAATTACTCGCCAGTCTTCGAATTATAAAAAGTACCGAAAGTATCGACATGCAATTGAATGAACAATTGGATCATGCACGCATACTTTACAACAAGGGTTTGTTTTTACAGAGCCTAAAAATGCTGGAGAAATTAAAGGAAACTGCCAAGACCCACAACAAGTTTAATTTTTTAACACAGGTAATAGCCTGGGAAAAGAAAATTGAAACCCTTCACATTACAAGGAGCATACGGGATAGGGGGGAACAGTTGTCTGCCGAGGCCATGGAAGTAAATGCAAGGGTAGATATGGTGGCGAAGCTTTCCAATCTTGCGCTCAGATTATACGGCTTCTACATACAGAATGGGCATGCCCGCAATGAGAAGGATGAAAAAGGAGTGATTGATTTTTTACAGAAAAATCTCCCCACTAATGCTCACCAGCAAACAGGCTTTTACGAAAGGCTTTACCTGTACCAAAGTTATTGCTGGTACGCATTTATCCGCCAGGATTTTTTAATGTATTACAGGTATGCACAAAAGTGGATAGATATTTTTCATGAGCAACCACTTATGATAAAGGTGGAAACTGGTTACTACATTAAAGGAATGCACAATTTGCTAAATGCTCATTTTGATTTGCGGAATTATCAGAAGTTTGAAATAGACTTACAGGCCTTTCGAAAATTTGCAAAAACTCCTATTGTTACTCACCATGATAATCACCGTATCCAGAGTTTTATTTATATCAACAGCGCTAAAATAAACCAACACTTTATGCTGGGCACTTTTGACGAAGGCCTTAAGCAAGTGCCGGAGCTCGAAGAAAAGCTAAGGGAATATGTGCTTTATATTGATAATCACCGGCTGCTGGTATTCAATTATAAGATAGCATCCCTCTATTTTGGAAATGCAGATTTTGACACTTGTATCGACTATCTCCAAAAGATCATTAATGGCAATCCGGAACTGCGGAACGACCTGCAATGTTATGCAAGGCTTATGCACCTGATGGCACATTATGAATTGGGAAATTTCGAGATCATTGATTCATTGATAAAGTCCGTATATCGTTTTATGGCAAAGATGGAAAACCTCACTGTGATAGAGGAAGAGATGTTTAAATTTCTTCGTAACTCATTTCACGTACATCGGTCAAAGCTTAAGCCAGAGTTGGAAAAATTTCTTCATAAGATAAAAAAGCTGGAAAAAAATCGTTTCCAGACCCGGTCTTTTGCGTACCTCGATGTCATTTCATGGCTTGAAAGTAAGGTATTTGAAAAGCCAATGAGCCTGATCATTAAAGAAAAAGCGCAGAAGCGCAAGAAAAGGATTTATGAAGAAAAGTAGTTTAATCTAAAACTTATTACTATAAGCACTTCCCGTGTGGTCACCATTTTCATTGGAATCTCCGCTAACAAATAAAACCTATGCTTTAGCCGATTAAGAATTTTATACCTCTTAAAGCCTTTATTTTTTACGCACCTTCGCTATAAACATTGATCATCAGGTATTAAGCTATTGAATATCTCATTTAAAATTTGATTTATACCAAACTATTTTAGTATTTTTACTTGGCTGTGATACCATATGTTTTGGTATTTTTACTAAGCCTCGTGTGGTTATTGCTTTCATGATTGCCCCCTAATAAAACACATTTTTACTTTCTAAACAGCTTTTTCTTAACCTGTCCAATCCTAAGAGATGCTGAATCCAAATTCCGTTGAATGCTGCTATTCAAAAATCTAAAAACATCTAACATGAACCAAAGAATTACGCTTAATTGCAATTTTCTGCATGCTACCTTGCTTACTGCACTCACTGCCTTTCTTACTTTGTTTATCGGTACTTTAGCTGCTCAAAACAGTTTTTGTGCCAACGAAACACCTCTTTGGATCGAAAATTTCGGTACCGGCACAACCGCAACCGATCATCCGGATATTCTTACTTCAGCCTTAACTTACCAGGCCGCCGGAAGCCTTACCGCTGAAGGAGTATATCGTGTAATTAATAATACTCAGCAAAAACCTGAATGGCATAGAACGAATGACCATACTGGTAATCAGTATGGCAAAATGCTGGTAGTAAATGGTAATGGGAACGATTTTTACAGCCATATTCTTAATAGCCCATCCGGCTTTCCTCCCGGATTTTATGCTTCCAGTTTATTTATCATGAACGTGAATAAGCCCGGTACTTGTGGTCCAAATGCATTATTGCCGCTTATTACTTTTACACTTGAGTACCAGGCAGCAGATAATTCATGGCAGTTGCTGGGTGGCTCGCCGGTTTCTACACCGCCAGTACCACAGTCTGCAACTCCTACCTGGGTAAAGCTGGGAGGTGTTTTTACGTTGCCCGTTACCGGAGGTTTTATAGTGAAAAATATCAGGATAACATTACAAGATGGTATCACTGGTGGTTGTGGTAATGATTATGCGTTGGATGACATTGTATTTTCAACCTGCCCCGAAGGCGGTCCGCTGCCGGTTCAATTCCTCAATGTTACGGCAAAACAAAAGAATAACCAGGTCGCTATTAACTGGAGTACCGGCACCGAGATCAGCAACAAATATTACGACGTTGAAAAAAGTATAGATGGCGGATCTAACTGGATGCTGGTGGCTACTCAAAAAACTGATGGTAATAGTTCTATTGTAAAGAAATATGATGCTTATGATATAAGGCCTGTTCCTGGTATAAATTATTACAGGATCAAGCAGGTGGATCAGGATGGTAAGTATAAATATTCAGTAACGGTAACTGTGAAAATACTGATTGAAAAAACGAGTGCATTGGTGCTTGGCAATCCATTCATTCATGATATACCGATAGAGTTCCTGAGCAAAGGGAATGAGTCAGTGTCTCTTACCCTATATGATCTCACTGGTAAGCGGGTTGCAAATGACAAATGGAACATTCCTAAAGGTAGCAGCAGGAAAGCGTTCGATAAAGCCGGTAATATCAAAAAAGGTATGTATATCCTGAATATCACAGGCGAAAATGGCGAAGTGATCTACAAAGGAAAATTGATCAAGCAATAAGTTATTTTATAAAATCAACACGAACAAATGAGAGGGTTGCGAGACCCTCTTTTTGTTTTTGAATCGGGCCCTGATCCTATTGATCTATTTATATAATTCTTTAAGATTTCAGTGTGGAATGCCGTTAAACAAATTGAAGGTTAATCTTCTATTTCATAGCAAAGTGGCTGTTTGAATATTAAGAAATAGTTTTGCATTCTAAACCTCTTATTTTGAATTCGCCTGTTTTACTGATAACACCTCCTTTTACACAACTAAATACACCTTATCCTGCCACAGCATATTTAAAAGGATTTCTTAACACGAAGAATATAGCTTCCTTCCAGGCGGATCTTGGTATAGAGGTGATGCTTGCTATTTTTTGCCGGAACGGCTTAAAAAATTTGTTTGATCATATCTCCGGTACAGGAGACGACCAACTTACACCTAATGCCCGTCGCATCATCGCCCTGAAAGATGATTATATCAATACGGTTGATGCAGTAATATTGTTTTTACAAGGCAAAAATCCTACGCTTGCACATTTGTTGGCAAGGCGAAATTTTTTGCCCGAAGCTGGCAGGTTTGCACAATTGGATGATCTTGTTTGGGCATTTGGCAGTATGGGTACGCACGATAAAGCGAAGCATCTTGCTACCATGTACCTCGAAGATATATCCGATCTGATCAAGGAATGTATAGATCCTTATTTTGGCTTTAGCAGGTATGCTGAACGATTAGGCAGGTCGGCCAATAGCTTCAACGAGTTATACAATGCATTGAAGCAACCGTATACTTACGTTGATATTATATTGCTCGAAATTTTGGAGAAAAGTATAACCCGGGTAAAACCTTCGCTGGTGGCCATCTCCGTTCCGTTTCCGGGCAATTTGTATGCGTCTTTGCGGTGTGGGCAATGGATAAAAGCAAACTTCCCGGCAATAAAAATTGCAATGGGAGGGGGCTTTGCAAATACAGAATTGCGTTCCCTTTCTGATGTTCGTGTATTTGAGTTCTTTGATTTTATAACGCTGGACGATGGAGAAGCTCCGCTTGAAAATTTGGTTCAATTCAGCAGGGGCGAAAAGACAACCAACGAACTGAAACGTTGTTTTACTTTAGTTGACAACAAAGTAGCTTATATAAATAACGCGGCATGTACAGACTATAAACAGGGCCAGGTTGGAACACCCGACTACAGCGATTTTTTACTGGATAAATATATTTCTGCTATTGAAATTGTGAACCCGATGCATAGCCTCTGGAGCAATGGAAGGTGGAATAAATTGACGATGGCTCATGGATGTTACTGGGGCAAATGTACTTTTTGTGATATTTCCTTAGATTATATAAAGCTTTATGAACCCATCACAGCGTCACTGCTTTGTGATCGCATGGAAGAGATGATTCAGCAGACAGGAGAGAGCGGTTTTCATTTTGTGGACGAAGCTGCACCGCCGGCACTCATGCGTGCGCTGGCTTTAGAGATCATCCGCAGGAAATTGGTTGTAAGTTGGTGGACAAATATCAGGTTTGAGAAAAGTTTTACAAGAGATCTTTGCTTGCTGTTGAAAGCTTCCGGCTGCATCGGCGTTTCTGGCGGGCTGGAAGTGGCTTCGGATCGTTTGCTGGAGCTAATTCGTAAGGGAATAACAGTTGCGCAGGTAGCGAAGGTAAATAAACATTTTACGGAAGCAGGCATCATGGTGCATGCATACCTGATGTATGGCTTTCCAACTCAAACGGCGCAGGAGACCATCGATTCCCTCGAAATGGTGCGACAGCTATTCGAAGCAGGTATTCTGCAGTCTGCCTTCTGGCACCAGTTTACGATGACGGCACACAGCCCCGTGGGACTTGATCCCGATAAGTTCCTCGTTAAAAAAGTGACCAATGATATTGGAACATTTGCCAACAACGATATCGTTCATGTTGATCCTTCAGGTGCAGATCATGATATCTATGGCTTTGGGTTAAAAAAATCTCTTTTGAACTACATGCATGGAGCCTGCCTCGATTATCCGCTGCAAAAGTGGTTTGATTTTAAAGTGCCGAAAACAACTGTCCCCGTTGGATACATCGCCAACATATTGCAGCAGGAGGAGTTCGATCCCGTGAAGCCAGGTACAAAAATTACCTGGCTTGGCAAACCGCCGGTGGTTGAAAGTTTTACCAAATCAAAAAAAGGGAGCCAATGGGAAATAATGTCTCTCACATTTCAGGGAAAAAGAGAAGTATATAATATCAAGGTTGACCAGCAGCAAGGTCAATGGCTTGCAGATACACTTCCAAAGTTATCGATAGGTAATATGAAAGTGTATACACTCAAGGAGGTAAAAGAAAATTATGAAGCCGCCGGTCTTAATGACTTTGAAATTTTCTGGGATAATAAGCCCATTAATACGCTTTACAAAGTTGGCTTATTGAGGCTGTGATTAAAAATCTTATTTGTATTAAGCGGTCAAAAAGCCTGGAAGTTTTCCGACGGCAAATCTATTATTCATTCTTGTAGATCACGCCATCCTTCATAATAAATTTTACCATTCCCATTGCCTTTATATCTTTAATAGGATCTCCTTCTACAGCAATAATATCAGCCAGCTTATCTTTTTCGATTGTTCCTAAAATATCGCTTATGCCAATCAGGTCCGCGGCTTTAATAGTTGCTGATTGTATTGCTTCCATTGGGGGCATTCCCGCTTCTGTCATATATATAAATTCCATCCAGTTCTTTCCATGTACATACACTCCGGCGTCGGTACCAAATGCAATGGGTACGCCTGCTTTATAGGCTTTTGCAAAAGTGGCCTGGATCTTTGATCCTATCGCAATAGCTTTTGGTGTAACCATGTCGGGGTAATAACCTGGTTTTTTTGCACTATCTGCAACGCTTTTACCTGCCGTAATAGTAGGTACCAAATAAGTCCCTCTCTGTTTCATCAGCGCCATTATTTCCTCGGTCATATAAGTGCCATGTTCAATTGAATTCACTCCAGCCAGCACCGCTCTTTTCATTGCTTCGGCTCCATGGCAATGCGCCGCTACTTTAAATCCGTAGTCTTTTGCAGCAGCAACAATGGCGATTATTTCTGCTTCAGTGAATTGCGGATTTTCCCCACTTTTAGCAACGCTCAATACTCCACCACTTGCAGTGATCTTAATAAGGTCGCTACCATCTTTATATCTTTGCCTCACTGCCTTGTAACAATCATCTGCGCCATTTACAACACCTTCAGCCGGACCGGGGTCTGTCGTCAGGTCTTTCCTGTAGCCGTTTGTGGGATCAGCATGCCCGCCGGTAGTAGCAATGCTTTTACCGGCAGTGTAAATCCTTGGGCCTTTTACTATTCCCTTGTTGATGGCATTGCGCAGCGAAACGTTTACTCCAGTTCCTCCAAGGTCTCGTACGGTAGTAAAGCCGGTCATCAAAGTTTTTTCCGCATAAACGGTACTCAAAAAAGCGATATCGCTTGGATTTCTTATATACCTGTCGGTGTACTCAGTGGGACTGGTTTGGTTTTCCAGGTGCACATGGCAGTCGATCAATCCAGGCATAACAGTATATTTTTTAAGATCGATCAGCTTGTCATTTACACCCGCATTTGCATAACCGTTCAGCACATCAGTTATCTTATTTTTTTCGATGACGATGGTCATTTCAGTTTGAACCTTCCCAAGCCGGGTATCGATCAGCCTGCCACATAAGAGATATGTTTTTTGTGCAGTAAGAAGCGAGCAAAATAAGCAAAGTGCTAAAGTGAAGTATGATCTCATAGATTAATTTTGTGATTGAAAGATACGGATATTAGGCAGGCCAAATTATCCGGCCGGGTTTTTTAAATTAATGAGATATACGATTTAAACGGATTTTTAATTAGAAGAGAAAGGGCCTAATACAGGCTTAATATAGAAACGACGGCTAAAGAAATTGTGCTTGAATTTTATTGCGAGAAAAAGTTTTATTTTCAAAGCTTCTTATAACAAAACACCAGGCGATATATTAATGGACAATAGCGAAATACAACGTTCAAAAAACAATCTTACAAACTATCAATAAAAATTAATGCGGCCATATATTTTAGCAGAAACAAACTGGAAACATATAAAGGATGCAAGTATCGAACTTGTCGTTCTTCCATGGGGCGCTACCGAAGCCCATAATTACCATTTGCCTTATGGCACAGATGTATTTGCGGCCGATCTTATAGCTGCTGAAGCGGCCAGGATCGCTTTTGAAAATGGGGCTAAACTGGTAGTGCTACCAGCTATCCCGTTCGGCGTAAATACCGGCCAGTCAGATATCAAATTAGACATCAATTTAAATCCGAGTACCCAGCTTTCGATTCTTGGCGACATCATCGAGGTTTTAAACAGGCAGAATATCTTCAAACTGATCATATTAAACAGCCATGGCGGAAATGATTTTAAAACGATGTTGCGGGAGCTCGGACTGAAATACCCTAAAACGTTTTTAAGCACCTGCAACTGGTTTCAGTCCCTGGATAAAACGCTGTATTTTGATCATGAAGGAGATCATGCCGATGAAATGGAAACAAGTCTTTTGATGCATTTAAAACCTGGCCTCGTATTGCCATTAGCAGAAGCCGGAGATGGAAGAGAAAAGAAAATTAAAATGAAATCCTTTGCGGAAAAATGGGTTTGGACAGAAAGGAAATGGTCGCAGATATCAGCAGACACCGGGGTGGGAGATCCACGGGAAGGTTCAGCCGAAAAGGGAAAAAAATATTTTAAAGCTGTTACAGAAAAGGTGGCAAAATTATTTGTCGAACTATCCAATTGTGACATTAACGATCTGTATGAGTAAGATGTGATCACCTGTCCCTGACCACGTCATTTATTTTCCGTCTATCTCATAGCGTCGTTCATTTCGATCCAATAACCATCAGGGTCTTTGAAGTAAATCTGTTGAACATTGTCCACTCTTTTCGTCACCTGTCTCTTATCGCCAGCCCAGTTCTCATACTCAATATTGTTTTTATCAAGCACCTTTATAAAATCCGGCACAGAAGGCACGGTAAAACATAAGTGAGTGTTTTTTTCATGCGCATAATATTCTTTAGCGCCTTGTATCAAATGTAAATGACTGAGGGGACCTACCAAAAACCAGGTATGCCTTCCGTCATGGAAGGGTTCAGGTATAGTATCAAGCTGTACAATATGCTGGTAAAAGTCAGTACTCTTTTTCAGATCGACTACGTACAGGGCAATATGATTGAGCGTAGGTTTTACTGCTGAAGATGCTTGTTGAGCAGAAGCTGAATGAGCAGCTAAGAAGTAAAAAGCGGAGACAAAGAAGATCTTTTTCATTTAATAAATTGAAAGAGGAGTTGAGCAATCATTTTTTTGATGTTCTAAAAATAATGCATTACAACAACTTTCAAATACTTAAATAATATTAAAGATGTTTCAACTCCTCCTCTATAACGTCATGAAAAACTTGTTCATTTTCCGATACCCACTCCGGAAGACCCTGCTGCTTGATTATTTTCCAGCCCCCTTCCGTTTTTTGCAAAGAAAAAAATATCCTGCTATCCCGTTCGTCCACCACATCTACCGTAAACATTCCCTCTTTATGGTCGTTTAATTTACGAAAATTGAATTCCTTCAAACGGCCATTTGCTTTGATCAGTTTAGTAAACTGAATATTTTTAGTGAATTTGAATTGCATGTAAAAGTTTGTTGCAAAATTATAACAATAACCATACTACAATCTTAAAAATTTCGCCTGCTCCATTAAATTATTTCGAATCTTTTTTAAATTTTTTGAATCAACGAGCGCTATAATGATAGTTTATTTTTTATTTTAATACCAGTGCCCAAGTGAAGTACGGTATTGTATTTAACCTGTTTCGATCGCATAAAAAAGACGTTAAAAATTAAGCCATCCTGCACTGTTCCAATACATATGGATCAGGTGAGCAAATCTTCTACACAATTAAATAATCGAAATCTCGCAAAATATTATGCCTGGCAACTCGTTAATTATATCAATTACCCCTGAAACCCAATTTCCGTTACCCCTAAAAATCCCTCATTATGGAGAAGATTGCAGTAAAATTGATCGTAGCATCTAGTATGTTGATCCTATGTGTCAGTGTTTACAAATTAATAATTGATTTAGCTTAAAACCACAAGTAAAAGTTATTATCGATTAATGGTGAAAGTATAGTTCCGCATTTCTTAACAGGATGCAGAACTATACTTTCTTTGTTAAAAGAATAATTTTCGTGAGTCAACCGGATATTTCCTGCTGTTTTTTTAAAAGTATATCAGCAGTGGTATTAGGCACCAATATCCAACATCCCTCTTACAACGAACTTTCCCAAAAAAATTAAAGCAGAAGTAGATAACACCGGTACTGATGAGGTGGTTCCAAAACCGTTTGTATTTGGTGCTCTGTTCAATGTGGTTCTGCGTTTTACAATAACAGCAATCCCAAATTCATTTAGCAATAAGAAATTTTTCCGGTAAAAGAAATTGTAGAAATTTAAAGGCTGGTACTTTAAGTTGAGGTCGTAGATATAATAAGGGAGCCGGATAGACATCCGGCTCCGTTTAATTTCCAATATCCTATGAAAAACCTTCGTTCGAGATTTGCATCTCTTAATATTTTTATGTTATTGCTAACCCCCCGATTAACAATTACAAACCAAAAGTAATATCCTTTTATATTCAAGCAAACACCCGTTTAGCCTTCGGCTCATTTGAAACAGTAAATGGTTATTTAAAATTAGTTGGCTGTTAGTTTGTCGAAATATTTATCTAAAAGGGTAACGAAAAGAAGTAAATTTTTTACAAATCCTTCTACCAGGTAACAACTATGTACAACAATCACTACGAAACCACCAACCGGAAACGCAAAACATTTCCTTTTTAAAAATATCCCTTAATTTCGCCGCATGACAACAGAACAAATTAAGGATATGAGAGACCGTGTGCTGGTCTTGAGGAGGTTTCTTTGACGTCGCCAACAGAGAAGCTAAAGTAAATAACGATAAACAACTCTCGCTTTCACCGGGTTTTTGGGACGATAATGTCCGGGCCACTTCCATTTTAAAAGAGACAAAGGTTAATGAGTACTGGCTAAACATGTACTCAGACGTTTCTTCTTTGGTAGAAGATTTTGTGGTACTATTTGAGTTTTGGAAGGAAGGTGAAACAACTGAGGAGGACGTGAGAGAAGCTTATGACAAAGCCAACAAAGCTATAGATGAGGCTGAGTTTAAAAGCACGCTCAATGATCCTGCTGATAGCCTTCCGGCTGTATTGCAGATCAATAGCGGCGCAGGTGGAACAGAGAGCCAGGATTGGGCGGAAATGCTTGCCCGAATGTATAGAATGTACGGAGAAAAACAAGGCTGGAGTGTAACGGAGTTGGATTGGCAATGGGGCGATGGCGCTGGTATTAAAACCTGTACTTTCCAGTTTGACGGACCTTTTGCTTATGGATTTTTAAAAGCCGAAAGTGGCGTTCACAGGCTGGTGCGTATCAGTCCGTTTGATAGTAATGCCCGCCGCCATACTTCTTTTGCATCCGTTTATGTATATCCTTTGATTGACGATACCATCGAGATAAAGGTGAACCCGGCTGATGTTGAATGGGCATTTTTCCGAAGTGGCGGTAGCGGCGGCCAAAATGTAAATAAGGTAGAAACCGCGGTGCGTTTAACCCATAAACCCTCCGGCATAATAGTAGAGTGCCAGCAGGCCAGAACCCAGGGAGAAAACCGGGAAAAGGCAATGGCAATGTTGAAGAGTCGTTTGTACGAAGAAGAAATGCGCAAGCGCCAGGCCGCATTAGATGCCACAAATTCATCCAAGAAAAAAATAGAGTGGGGAAGCCAGATCCGCAGTTATGTATTTCATCCGTATAAAATGATCAAAGATCATCGCACGGATTTTGAAGTAGGTAATGTGGGGCCGGTAATGGATGGCGAACTCGATGGATTTATCAAGGCATACCTGATGAGTGAAAAAGAAGCCGATGCATCTTAAAGCACGTGATTGTTAAGATTGAATAGTGCTTTGGAACCGGCAGTTGTATTTGCATCATTGTTCGCACTCACTTGTACTGTTAGTTCTTTGGGCAACCATACACCACCCAGCTCATTTCTATAACATCACCGTTATTGTTGCAGATCCAAACGATGAGGTGCTGTAAATATTAATCTTAAAATTTTCAATCATGCTCTACGGCGATTTTTATTATCCGTTACCTGAAAACGAACCGGTTTTAAATTATGCACCGGGCAGCAAAGAAAAAGAGATTTTAAAAAAGGTTTTAAAGGAATTAAAAAGCGAAAGGGTAGATGTGCCCATGTACATCGGGGCCGAAGAAGTGCGTACTGTAAATAAAAAAGATATCAGGCCCCCACATGAACACAAGCACTTACTTGGGCAATATAGTGAGGGAGATGCAAGCCATATAAAAAAAGCAATTGCTGTTGCATTAAAGGCCAAGGAAAAATGGTCAGCAATGAGTTGGGAAAACCGGGCAAATATATTTTTAAAAGCTGCTGATCTGCTCGCAACAAAATATCGTCCATACATTGTAGGTAGTACAATGCTGGGCCAAAGTAAAAATCCTTACCAGGCCGAAATTGATGCTGCCTGTGAGTTAATTGACTTTCTTCGCTTCAACGTTCATTTCCTAAGCGAAATATATCGGCAGCAACCCATCAGCAGCCCGGGGATGAATAACCGGCTTGAATACCGGCCACTCGAAGGCTTTGTGTTAGCCATTACTCCATTCAACTTTACGGCTATTGGCGGCAATCTTCCTACCAGCGCTGCAATGTGTGGTAACGTTGTAATATGGAAATGCGCACATACCCAGGTGTACAGTGCGCAGGTATTTATGAAGGTATTAAAAGAAGCTGGTCTGCCTGATGGCGTAATAAATTTGATCTATGTTGATGGACCAGTATTAGGTGAGGTTTGTTTCAGTCATCCCTATTTTGCAGGCATTCATTTCACCGGCAGTACAGGTGTATTTAATTTTATGTGGAAGACAATTGGTGCAAACGCCGGCATTTACAAAACCTATCCGAGGATTGTTGGTGAAACTGGCGGAAAAGATTTTGTGATAGCACATAGAAGTGCTGATCCGGATGTGGTGGTTACAGCATTAGCAAGAGGCGCTTTCGAATACCAGGGACAAAAATGTTCTGCTGCATCCCGGGCATATATTCCATCTAATCTTGCAAATGAAATAAAAAGAAAGCTCATCGCAACGCTTAAAACTATGAAGATGGGTACAACAGAAGATTTTACCAACTTCATTAATGCGGTTATTGATGAAAAAAGTTTTGACAAACTCGAGGGTTATATAAAAGCTGTTCGTAAAAGAGAATCTCATGCAAAGATATTAACCGGTGGTAAATGTGATAAGTCAACAGGCTATTTTATAGAGCCAACGGTTATAGAAACAACAGATCCGAAATACGTAACCATGTGCGAAGAATTATTTGGTCCGGTGCTCACACTATTCGTCTACGACGAAAATAAATTTGAAGATGCACTTAAACTAGTAGATAGCACATCGCCTTATGCGTTAACAGGAGCTGTAATTGCGCAAGACAGGTATGCGGTGGAATTAGCAACTAATCGTTTACGTAATAGTGCTGGTAATTTTTATATCAATGATAAACCCACTGGTGCAGTAGTAGGTCAGCAGCCATTTGGAGGCGCACGTGCAAGTGGCACCAACGACAAGGCGGGAAGTATTTTGAATCTGTACAGATGGCTGAGTGCCCGAACAATAAAAGAAACCTTTTCTCCGCCAACAGATTATAGATATCCCTTTATGTTAGAAAATTAAATGTTAAAATAATTCTTACAAAGCCCTTCCGGTCTGAGGGGCTTTTTTATATACGAATTGAGAAAGAGATTCCCCAAAAAACTTATATAAGCTGCATTCAATGAATATGTTGTGAGCGATTATGATAGTAAAAAGAGCATTGGCATACCATTTGGCTATATGCGGATGAAACTACATTATTATTCACTAAAATTTGAAACCGTGAAACAGTTATTTTTTATTACAGCATTGGTATTAGGGTCATTCATGTTAAAGGCACAGCATGTGGAATTCGGAGTAAAGGGCGGATTGAATGTGAGCAACGTCCTCGTCTCTAAATCGGCCAGTAACTATGATCCCAGAATTTCCGCTCATGCAGGGGGATTGATGCATATTCATCTTACAAAGGAATTTGCTATTCAGCCAGAACTTGTATTTTCGGGCCAGGGATATAAGACAAAAAGCGTCAATGGAGTTGAGGAAACCCTAAGACTTAATTACTTAAATTTACCCGTACTTGTTCAATACATGTTTAATTCGGGCTTTAGGTTGGAAACCGGACCTCAGTTAGGGCTTTTGTTGAGTGGAAAAGCTAAAACAACCGAAGCCGATATTAAAAAATCTTTCAAAGGGGTTGATTTTGCCTGGGCATTTGGCGCTGGTTATCTCTTGAAATCGGGGCTTGGTTTTGATGCAAGATTTAATCTTGGAATACCAAAAATCAATGACAATCCTACATTAGCGGAACAAAGAAATGGTGTCTTCCAGGTAGGAGTTTTCTACCAGTTTAAATCAATGAAGCACTAAGAAGAACTATTTACTGTAAAAATGTTAACGAGGGATGAAATTTTCATCCCTTTTTTTATTTCAAACAATATCAGATAAATTCGCTTTATAATATTAGAAGTTGAAAATAATTTTAGATAAGCAACAATTACATTTAACCATTCAACGGCTTGCTCACCAGTTGCTGGAAAATCATTTGAATTTATCAAACGTTGTATTCATTGGACTTCAACCACGGGGTGTTCAGGTAAGCAAACTTGTGGTGGAATTCATTCAAACACTTTGTCCCAACGAAAAAATTCAGTACGGCATATTGGATATTACCTTTTACAGGGACGATGTAAGAGAGGAATTACATATCGCAAACAAGACAGATATTTCGTTTTCAATAGATGGGAAAATAGTAATATTTATTGACGATGTTTTGTATACCGGGCGAACGATAAGGGCGGCCCTGGACGCCATCCAGGATTTTGGGCGCCCCAAAAAGATAGAACTCTGTGTTTTAGTAAACCGAAGGTTTAACCGGGAGTTGCCAATTCAACCTGATTATTGTGGGAAATCTATCGACACCATCATCTCACAAAAGGTAAAAGTAGAGTGGGACAAGGAACAGGTAATTTTATATTGATTTAATTTTTTCATTTAGCTTTGCTGCTTAATGCAACTATCTACCAAACATTTATTAGGCATTAAGGATTTAACAACGCAGGACATTTCTCTCATTTTATCTACTGCCTCACAATTCAAAGAAGTATTACAAAGACCCGTAAAAAAAGTACCATCGCTAAGGGATGTTACAATTGTAAATTTATTTTACGAGAACAGCACACGTACCCGCATTTCATTTGAGCTTGCGGAAAAGCGTTTAAGTGCTGATACGATCAACTTTTCTGCTTCAGCCTCTTCCGTTTCCAAAGGAGAAACATTGTTGGATACTGTAAATAACATTTTAAGTATGAAGGTAGATATGGTAGTGATGCGGCACAGTGCCAGCGGCGCTCCGCATTTTCTATCGAAACACATACCAGTGGCAATTGTAAATGCTGGTGACGGTATTAACGAACATCCCACGCAGGCGCTATTGGATGCATTTTCTATAAAGGAACAATGTGGTGTGCTTGAAGGAAAAAAAGTGTTGCTTATTGGCGATATCATGCATTCGAGGGTTGCATTAAGTAATATTTATTTGCTAAAGAAAATGGGCGCTGAAGTAATGGTGGCTGGTCCGCCTACCTTGATCCCTAAATACATCGGGCAAGCCTTGCAGGTAAGAGTGGAATATAATTTAAAGAGTGCATTAGAATGGTGTGATGTGGCGAACGTTTTGCGTATCCAGTTAGAGCGTCAAAACCAGGTATTGTTTTCTTCATTAAGGGAATATAATCTTGCATACGGTGTGAGCAGGAAATTGCTGGATGGTCTTCAAAAGGAAATTGTAATTATGCATCCGGGGCCGATTAACCGTGGGGTTGAAATTGACAGCGATGTTGCAGACAGTAATCAATCTATTATTTTGCAACAGGTAGAAAATGGTGTCGCGGTAAGGATGGCTGTATTATATTTATTAGCTGGGAAAAGAGCCAGTTAAGAACTTGTATAAGCGATTAGCAGATTAATACCGATTACAATAAGTCTATTATAAAGGAATTCAATTATGAAGCAACGCACTTGTTTGTTTCCCGGCACTTTTGACCCTGTTACACTGGGACATATTGATATTATCAATCGTGCAATGCCACTTTTTGATAAATTCGTAATAGGCATCGGCCGTAATACTAACAAAACGCCTATGTTTTCCGAAGATCAGCGGCTGCAATGGTTATTGGATATTTATAAAGATGAGCCAAAGGTAGAAGCAATTGTTTACGATGGGCTGACGGTAAATTGCTGTAAAAGAGTGGGAGCTGATTTTATTTTACGTGGTATTCGTTACGTGAACGATTTTGAATATGAAAAAGCAATTGCAGATATGAACCGCAGCATTGATGTTAAGCATATCGAAACTGTATTTTTAACATGCTTGCCTCAATATACCTCGGTGGCTTCCACGCTCGTGAGGGACGTTTTAAAAAATGGCGGCGATGTTTCCCAGTTTTTGCCGGACGAAGTCAATGAATCAATTTTAAATTTCAAACCCTGATCAAATTATC
The DNA here is from genome assembly GCA_039922055.1 of Ferruginibacter sp. Lineage (GTDB taxonomy): Bacteria > Bacteroidota > Bacteroidia > Chitinophagales > Chitinophagaceae > Ferruginibacter. The sequence goes on along the minus strand of JBDSAP010000368.1, from coordinate 2,389 downwards.
AACATGTCTATTTGGTTCAAAAAAACATTGAAGCTATCGGATCTTGCACCATTCAGTCCGGGTACTATGGCCGAACACCTGGGTATGGAATGGACCGAGTTGGGTGACAATTATATTAAAATCCGCATGCCTGTTGACCAACGCACTAAACAGCCTTATGGCTTATTACATGGGGGAGCCAGTTGTGCTCTTGCGGAGACTGTGGGAAGCGTTGCTGCACATCTCGTAATAGATTCCAGTAAGTTTATTTGTGTAGGTTTGGATATTAATGCCAACCACGTGCGAAGTGCACGACAGGGATATGTTACCGGTATTGCGACCCCTCTTCATCTTGGGGCCACTACGCATGTATGGGATATTAAAATTCATGATGAGGCTAACAAACTTATTTGTATCAGCCGCCTTACTATCGCGGTGCTAAACAAGGCTTTTTAATCCCTGGGAGCTGTTACGGAACTCTTTCAAAATATCTTTTATAGATGGATAAGTATTTGCTAATTGCTCTTCGATATTTTCGGCATTAACCCATTTTATAGCCGTTATATCTTCTTCTGTTTGCGCTACTAAGGTTTGTTTCCCAGACGTAGTGATATAATACCAGTGCGATATCTTTAAAAAGTGCTTACCGAATGCATTGTAGGTATGATACGTTTCACCAATCTTTTTTTTCAATTTTAGTTTGGTTAACCCAGTTTCTTCTTCAACCTCTCTCCGGGCGCAGTCTTCTAATTTTTCCCCCTTTTCAACCTTACCTTTTGGAAGATCCCATTTGTCGAGCCGATATATAAATAATATTTCTTTTATATTATTTTGAACAACCCCTCCTGCGGCCTCTATCAATTTGAAATGTTTAAAAAAAGCCTTTTTGAGTACCTCGATATCATTATTCCAAAGAACGCCTGCGTGAAACTCATCCTTTTGTATTTCGTGCAGTAAAGATTTAATGCCAGGGCCTGATACCTCATCCATAAATACGGCATCGGGATGATGAAGTATTTCATTCAGTTCTTTATTTATCTCATCGCACAGGTAAACCGGTTTCTCGTTGAAGTAAATTTTTATATACATAGGTTCAAACTTTCGTTGCCAATCTGGGTATCAAAGGTGCAATTTTATCAGGGGCTGCAAATATTATTTAAAAGTCCGTGGATCTAAACCTAATAGCTTTGTTTACTTTTGCTCCCATGACAAATGAAAGAGCAATTGCCGAGAAGCTGTTACAAATTAACGCAATTAAGTTAAGTCCGCAACAGCCATTCACCTGGGCAAGCGGATGGAAAAGCCCGATTTATTGTGATAACCGCAAAGTGCTGTCATTCCCCTTTATAAGAGATTTTGTAAAAAGTGAAATGTGTAATGTGATCTTCGAAAAATTTCCCGGAGTTGATCTACTGGTCGGGGTTGCGACCGCAGGAATTCCCTGGGGAGCCATGGCTGCTGACCAGTTAAAACTGCCTTTTGTATATGTTCGTCCAACACCGAAGGCTCATGGTTTAGCCAATCAAATTGAAGGACACTATGAGAAAGGACAAAAAGTGGTGGTGATAGAAGATCTTATTTCCACAGGAAAAAGCAGTTTGCAGGTGGTTGAATTATTAAAGAAAGAAGGTCTTGAAGTGCAGGGGCTGGTATCTATTTTTACTTATGGTTTTGATATTGCCGAAAAGGCATTTGCTGACGCAGATATACCACAAATTTCCTTAACCAATTATAATGCTCTTATTCAACTTGCGCAGGAAAAGGAAATAGTGACACCAGATCAGCAAAACACTTTGTTAAAGTGGAGAGTTGATCCAGCCAATTGGAATGCTAATTAATAACTTTAAAATAAAATTCAGAATGAAAGCACTAAAACTTACGCTATTAGCTATTGCCGGGTTTACAGGTATCAGCTTTGCTCAACAAAAAGCAGTTCAAAAAGTAGTAATTCAAACACCAACTGTGCAATGTGAAATTTGCAAGGAGAAAATTGAAAAGTACCTGAGCAGGGAACCAGGCGTTTCCGCAGTAAAAGTTGACTACAAGAAAAAGACCACTACTGTAACCTATATTGCTGATAGAAATAATGTTGAACAATTAAAAACAGCTATTGCCAATGCAGGCTATGATGCGGACGACGTGACTGCTGACGAAGCCGCTTATAATAAATTGCCTAAATGTTGCAAAAAACCTGCGAGCACAGGGACACCACTGAAGCCAGGCCAATAAGTTTATTATCTCTTGAAATTATACCACCGTACCATGTGCGGTTTTTTTTATGCCTTAACCCACATTGCAGCAAAAAGGTCTTCAACTGGTAAATTTCAAGTTTTTTTGAAAATAATTTCATGTTTGACAGTGCTTTCTCCGTACCTCCCTCCAGGAGCATTTTTTTTATTGCAGCTATAAA